>JAKEEJ010000046.1 GCA_022616655.1 Nevskiales bacterium
CCTGACTCAGGACAATGCCCGGCGCTTTTTTAGACTCACCGCGAACGACAGTGAGAAAGGCGGGCTAAGCTCCAGAAGGAGATTCATCCAGTCTTAACATGCCGGCGCCACACTTCGGACCCATGTGGAAAGAAGCCAGGCTGAGAAAATGGTCTGCATGGGCCGGACCGGTGCTTCTGGCCCTCAATGCCTGGGGCAATCTTGCGTACGCCGGCAGCTACATGAGCGGCGGCCTGGGCCTCTCGCAGTTTGACTACCCCGATCTGGACGACGGCACCGCAGTAAAATTCGCGGTGGGGTATGAGCTGGAGAGCAGTCCCGCTTATTTCGAACTGGCGTACTTCGACTCGGGCGATGTCGAGAGTACAGATTCGGCCGACGCCGTTCTCAAGATACGTGGATTCTCTTTGGCCGTGGGCTTCCGGGCGGAGTTCAGCCCCAACACCGGTTCCGCCCTGTTCTTCAAAGGCGGGCTGTATGACACCGACGCCAAAGCCACTGTACTCGGCAGCGATTTCCGCGACAGCGGCACCGGCATATTTCTTGGGCTCGGACTCGACTGGATGTTGACTTCGAATTTTGGCCTGCGCCTTGATTTTGACTACCTGTCCGCGGTCGAAGACCTTGCTTCAAATAAAGATGTCACGTTCATCACCGCCGGTCCGGTGATCAAATTCGGGGCCCGGTAAGCTGTCACCCAAAAAATTGGTATATTGCCCCCCTCGCAACAAGGACCGCAATCCGAATTGAGGGAGATTTGCATGACGAAGAGCATTATTTTCGCGGGGCTGTGTGTATTGGCGCTCAGCATGATCCACGTCCAACCCGCGCACGCCGGAGGCTACGCCAGCGCCGGGGCAGGCAGTTCCCTGTTCGGGGATTGGTTTAATTCCAGCGACCCTGTTGATCCTGGGACCGCCAGCCGATTTGCAATCGGGTATGAACGGAATACCGGTTCTGCCTATTTTGAGCTGGCCTATCTTGATAGCGGAGACGCCGACATCACTGCAAACCCGGGCGCGGGCCTGGGCGCGGAGATGAACATCAGCGCAATGGGGCTGACGGTGGGCTCCCGGCACGAGGCTCGTGAATCATGGCTGTTCAGGGCCACTACCACCAGCTTTTACAAGATTGGCCTGTACCTTTTCAGCGATACGGAAGTCTCGGGCTTTGGCTTCGCCGACAGCGGAAACACGGGGTTACTTCTGGGGGGCGGGTCTGATTATCTGTTTACACCCCATCTTGGATTGCGCATTGAAATTGAATATCTGGCCAGCACTGAAGATTTCGGTTTTGGTAACAGCAACCACCTTATGCTTGTTACTATCGGTCCGGTGATCCGATTCGGCGGCCAGTGATCCGCGGCTACAAGGCGTCGGTCACTGCGCCCAGGCTGGCGGAGGTTACCTGCTTCACGTACTTGGCCAGCACGCCGTTTTTATAACGCGGCTTGGGCGGTTTCCACGCCCGGCGGCGTTTCGCAAGTTCCTTGGCGGGTACGTTCAACTGAATGAGGCGGCGGCGTGCATCAATCGTGATGCGGTCGCCATTCTTCACCAGGGCCAGTGGGCCGCCGACAAAGGCCTCGGGCGCGACGTGCCCCACCACCATGCCCCAGGTGCCGCCGGAAAAACGTCCGTCGGTGATGAATCCGACACTCTCGCCCAGGCCCTTGCCGACGATGGCCGAGGTGGGCGCCAGCATCTCGCGCATGCCGGGTCCGCCTTTGGGGCCTTCGTAGCGGATCACCAGCACGTCGCCGGCCCGGATCCGGTCGCCGACAATCGCGGCCATCGCCGCCTCTTCGGAATCAAACACGCGCGCCGGTCCGGTGATGGAAGGATTTTTCAGGCCGGTGATCTTGGCCACGCAACCCTCGGGTGCCAGATTGCCCTTGAGAATCGCCAGATGGCCCTGCGGGTACAGCGGCCGATTGAAAGGCCGGATCACGTCCTGACTCTTGCGCGGCTCGTCAGGAATCGAGGCCAGTTCCTCGCTCAGCGAGCGGCCGGTGATGGTCCGGCACTCGCCGTGCAGCAGGTCGTGCTTTAACAACATCTTGAGTACCTGGGGCACCCCGCCGGCCTGGTGAAAGTCGGTCGCCACATACTTTCCCGAAGGCTTCAAATCGCACAGCACCGGCACACGCCGGCGCATGCGTTCGAAATCCTCGAGCCGCCATTTCACGCCCGCCGCATGCGCAATGGCCAGGTAATGCAGCACGGCGTTGGTCGAGCCGCCGGTGGCCATCACAAGAGCGATGGCGTTCTCGATGGATTGGCGCGTGACGATGTCGCGCGGCCGCAGATTGTTCTGAATGGCCGCCACCAGCACCGCGGCCGAAGCGGCGACGCTGTCCGCTTTCTCCGGATCCGGGTTGGCCATCTGCGAGGAGCCGAGCAGCGACAGGCCCAGCGCTTCGAACGAGGAGGACATGGTGTTGGCGGTGTACATGCCGCCGCAGGCGCCGAACGAGGGACAGGCGTTGCGTTCAATGCCGTCAAAATCCGTGCGCGACAGCGTGCCGGCCGCCAGGGCGCCCACGGCTTCGAAGGGCGAGACAATGGTCAGCACCTGGTCCTTCCAGCGCCCGGGTTTGATGGTGCCGCCGTAGCAGAAAATGCCCGGCACGTTCATGCGCAACAGCGCGATCATCGAGCCCGGCATGTTCTTGTCGCAGCCGCCCAGACACAGCACACCGTCCATGAACTGGGACTGCACCGCGACCTCGATGCTGTCCGCAATCACCTCGCGCGACACCAGCGAATACTTCATGCCCTCCGTGCCCATGGAAATGCCGTCGGTCACGGTCGGAAAGCCAAACGTCTGCGGCATGCCGCCGGCCGCGCGAATGGCTTCCTCTGCCCGCACCGCCAGCGCGCCCAGACCCGCGTTGCAGGGATTCATGGTGGAATGACCGCTGGCCACGCCGACAATGGGCTTGTCGAAATCGCTGTCCCCGAATCCCACGGCGCGCAGCATGGCGCGGTTGGGCGCGCGGGCGTCGCCTGCGGTGATGGTCCTGGACCGGAAGTTCAATGCGGACATGGCGAGCCTCGAACGGGGCGCGCAGGATACACCAGCGGTGGTGTATAGTCATACTCGTCATCCGCGGAGGCTGGCATGCGCACCAACATCGTTCTCGACGACAAACTTGTGAAAAAAGCCATGCGGCTCGCCAGGGCCAAGACCAAGCGCGAGGCGGTGAACGTTGCCCTTCGCGAGTACGTGCAGGCGCAGCAGCGCGTCAAGGCGATGAAAGAGATGTTTGGCTCTGGCGGAATGGATCCCGATTACGATTACAAAGCCGCTCGCGCCGGTGATGCACGCTGATGTATCTGGCCGATACCTCGGTCTGGATAGACGCACTGCGCACCGCACCGGGCCACCAGGGGCAACGGCTGTTGCAGCTGATGACCGAAGAAGCGCCTGTTTACGTTTGCGGCCCCATCGTGCAGGAAGTGTTGCAGGGCGCACGGGACGAACCGCGCTGGCACTGGTACCGGGAGCGCCTCGGCGTACAGCGATTCATTCAAATGGAAGACGCCTTCGCAACGCACGCGGCAGCGGCCCTGTTGCATGCACGCTGCCGCTGGCGCGGCCTGACCGTCCGCTCCAGCACGGACTGTCTGATCGCACAGGTGGCCATTGAGCACCATCTGGTCCTGCTGCACGACGACGCGGACTACGAGAAAATCGCGCGGATCGAACCGCGCCTGAAACTGGCCTGACAAGCCGCTTCGAAAATAAGCCGGAGATCCCTGAGCAACTGTAACGTTTTACCGCACCAGGGCTTTATCGAGAAAATCCAGTTTTTTATTTTTGGGATGCTCTCCCACCGTGATGGGCACACCCAGATTGAGTTGCAGACGCTTCTGGTTATCGAAGGCGGGCCAGGTTACAGCCGCTGGACCGTTGGGATTGCCGTTTTTTGCGAAGCGGATCCAGTAGCGTCCCGTCTCCTGGGAGAGCGTTTCATCCCCGGCGGCAAAGCCGCCCGCAGCTTCCGGCACGTGAAAAATGACTGCATCTCATGGGGCTTTCCTTAAAGCGGACTGGAGGCTGTCAACCACGGTACGCCATGACCGTTAAAGTGTAGCCGTTATTTTGTGGGGGGAATTTACAATGCTTGGCATGCAAGTTCGTTTTTCCGAAAGGAGGAGCTGTTTCATGACACGATTCAATCCGCGACTGTTCTGGCTGGTGCTGATCTCACCCGTGCTGTTTGCATGCGGGAGATCCGCCTCGGGCGAGAATGCTGCACCGACGGTTACGCAAGCACCGCTCGATACGGTCATCACCCGCACGGTGGTCCCCTCGGACACCTGGCCCACGATTCAACCGACCATCGGAGACCACTTCGTGGCGATCGGGCCGGCGGCAAACCGGCGTGAGCGACTTTTTGTGTACTATCCCGGCACCGGCGCACGCCCGGATCGGTATTCGTATCTCCTGAAGCGTGCGGCCTCGCTCGGTTACCACGCCATCGGCCTGGCTTATCACAACAAGGAATCCATCAATTACCACATCTGCCCCAAGCAACCCCCCACTTCCACCTGCTACCGGGCAGCCCGGCACGAGATTCTGCTGGGAACCGAAAGCGGGCATACACCGCCACAGGTGAATGCCGACAACAGCGCCTTCCACCGGTTGCGGCGTCTGCTCGCCTATCTGGCCAAGACTTATCCTGATGAGGGTTGGGAACGCTATCTGGATGCCGATGGAGAGCCCATCTGGAATCTGATGGCCTTCGGCGGTCATTCGCAGGGCGGCGGCCATGCCGCCATGACCGCGCAGCTGCACGCCGTGGACCGGGTGCTGCTGTTCGATGCGACCGAGCCGATGACGTGGGCATCGGAGCATTTTGAAACGGAGAAGGCGCGCTTCTTCGGCTTCGTCCATACCAAAGAACCCATTTACGACCCCATCGTGCGCTCCTGGGACATCATTAATCTGCCCGGCACCATCACCAACGTTGATACCGTTCCACCGCCCTATAAGGGTTCACACCGCCTGGCCACGTCGTACGCCGACTGCAGGGGGGACAAAACCAAC
>JAKEEJ010000047.1 GCA_022616655.1 Nevskiales bacterium
AACACTCTTTCGGCTTGGGGCGACGGGCCCTCCGGCAGGCCCGATGACTCAACAGCGGGTTCGGCCGGCACGGTTTCCGGGCACTCGGCACAGGCCGTTCGTGGTTGCGCCCTGAAAAGTTCCCGTCCGTCCGGCGCCTGCAGAGTCTCCATAAAGTACGGCTCCACCCGGAAACCGCCGTTGGCAAACACGGCATAGCCCTTTGCCGTTTCCAGGGGAGTAAAGGAAGCACTGCCCAGGGCCAGCGTAAGGTCGGAGGGCATCCGCTCCATCTGCAATCCAAACAACGCCGCATGCTCGCGCACCCGCGCGATACCCACCGCCTGCAGCAAGCGGATGGACACCAGATTGCGGGAGTGCACGAGCGCTTCCCGCAGACGGGTGGGCCCGTAAAACTTTCCGCTGTAGTTTTCCGGCCGCCAGGTGGATTCCAGAGCGGGATCCTCAAACACCACCGGCGCATCCAGAATCACGGAAGCCGGGGTGAATCCATACTTCAGCGCGGCCGAGTAGAGAAACGGCTTGAACGCACTGCCCAGCTGGCGTTGCGCCTGAATCACCCGGTTGAATTTGCCTTCGAAGAAATCGTAGCCACCCACCAGCGCCTTGAGGCTGCCGGTGCGCGGATCGAGCGCGACGAACGCACCCTGCACTTCGGGAATCTGCGCGAGGCGCCAGGATTTTCCGTCCGTCGCAACGCGCACGACATCGCCGCGCGCCAATGCGCCGCCCGACAACCTGGCCCAGGCAAACGCCTCGGGTTTGAGCTCGATCCGCCCACCGCGGACCAGCACGTGCAGGCGCTGTGGACTGAATTCCAGCACCACCGCCGGCCACAAACCCACCACGGTGGGCCGCGCCTCCAGCACGGCGTCCACCCGTAGTTGGAGCTCTTGCGGTGTGGCAGCCGGCGCGTCGAGAACCTCCGGCGATACGCGTGATTCCGGCCCCCGATAGCCGTGGCGCTCGTCATACTCGCGCAGCGCCTGCCGCAGGGCTTTGTTGGCCAACTGCTGAAGGCGGGAATCGAGCGTGGTGGTCACCCGATAGCCCTCGGTATAAGCCGCTTCGGAGTATTGCCCGAACAGCTCGGCCCGTACCATTTCGGCCACGTAGTGGGCGTCCACTTCCACCGGCGGGCGCTGGAGATGGGTGGTCACCGGCTCGATCAGGGCGGTTTGGTAGTCTGATTCGCTGATGAAATCCAGGGCACGCATCCGGCGCAGCACGTAATCACGGCGTTCTTTCGCGCGCTCCGGATTGACGGCGGGGTTGTCCCGCGACGGCGCCTTGGGCAGACCGGCGAGCAGCGCGGTCTGGGCCAGGGTCAACGCCTTGACGTCCCGTCCAAAATAAACCTGTGCGGCGGCGGCCACGCCGTAGGCTCGGTTGCCCAGAAATATCTTGTTGAGGTACAGCTCGAGGATGTCTTCCTTGGGCAGATCACGCTCAATCTGAAAGGCCAGGAGAATTTCGCGGGCCTTGCGGGTAAAGGTGCGTTCGCTGGACAGAAAGACATTGCGCGCCAGCTGCATCGTGATGGTACTTCCGCCCTGGCTTTTTTCACCCGTCGTCAGGAGGTTGAGGCCTGCGCGCACCAGGCTTCGCCAGTCCACGCCTGGATGTTCAAAGAACCGGTCGTCCTCTGCGGCCAAAAAAGCAAGGATGACGGGCTCCGGAAATTCGGAGAATTTCAGCGGCGTCCGCCGCTCCGCACCGAATTCTCCAATCAACTGCCCATCGCGGGTATAAATCCGCAGCGGCTCTTCGAGCCTCAGCTCCTTGATGCGCTCGGTGGGCGGCAAACCCGGCAGCACACTCCAGCGCATAAAAATGTAGCCGGCCAGCACGCCGGTCAGCGCCGTGCCGACGAGCAGCTTCAGGATCCAGTGACGGGGAAGGGTCATTGCCGAGAGGCCGGTTTCCGGGTTTTGGACTGGTTTACCGGAATCTTCCAGTGGGGTATCAAATAGTTAAAAAAGGAACTTAGTGTTGCGTCGCAGCTATTCTGCGCTATATTAAGGCGCCGGATGGGCACGATGCCACCAAGCCGGGGGATTCGGAGCGAGGATTGGGAAGCATGTTCGAACAACTATTATTTGGCAGCGGCAGCAAGCAACTGATCGGACTGGACATCAGCTCCAGTTCGGTCAAGGTGCTGGAGTTGTCGAAAAAGGGCGTGCGCTACCAGGTCGAGGCCTACGCCGCTGAACCGCTGCCCGCGGGAGCCATGAACGAAAGGAGCATCGCCGATCCCAAGCTGGTCGGTGACGTGATTGCACGTGCCGTCAGCCGTTCCGGCACCGCGACCCAGAACGCCGCGGTTGCGGTATCCGGCGCTGCCGTGTTCAGCAAGATAATTGAAGCCCCGGCCAGCCTGTCTCCGCGCGAGCTCGAGGAGCACGTACAGATGCAGGCTCAGAACCACGTTCCCTATCCGCTCGACGAGGTCAACTACGACTTCCAGATCGTCGGGCCGCAGGCCAACAACCCCGAGGTGCTGGACGTTCTGTTGGCCGCCTGCCGCAAGGAGATGATCGAACAGCGTCAAGCCGCGCTGGAGATCGCGGGCCTGAAACCCAAGGTCGTGGATATTGAGCTTTACGCGCTGGAGAACGCCTGCCAGCTGCTGAGCCACCAGATGCCAGACCAGGGCACGGGCAAGACCGTCGCCGTGGTGGACATCGGCGCCACCACGACCTCGGTCACCATCCTGCACAACCTGCAGACGGTTTACACCCGCGAACAGCAGTTTGGCGGCAAGCAGCTGACCGAGGACATCATGCGTCACTATGCGATGTCCTTTGACGATGCCTACAAAGCGTTGCGCAGTGGCAACCTGCCCGACACCTACGAAACCGAGGTACTGACCAGTTTCGTCAACGATACCGGCCAGCAGATTGACCGTGCCCTGCAGTTTTTCTTTTCCGCCTCCACCGAATTCACCCACATTGACCAGATTCTGCTGGCCGGCGGTTGCGCCCAGATCACCAATCTGGACACGCACATCCATGAACGGCTCAACATTCCCTGTGCCGTGGCACGGCCTTTTGCACAAATGGGTGTCGCGGCCCGCGCCAAACCGCAGCAGCTCGCCAAGGATGAATCGGCGCTGCTCGTCGCGGTTGGTCTGGCCGCCCGGGCGTTCGACTAGGGTGCCTTAATGGCCATCAAAATCAACCTGCTGGACTGGCGCACGGAGCTCAACAAGCTCCGTGAACGGCAGTTCATCTCGTTGCTGGTATTCAGCGCCCTGCTGGCACTGACCGGACTGGGAGGGGCAACGTTTCTCGTTTCCGACGCGGTGGATCTGCAGACGGCACGCAATGGATTTCTGAAAAACCAGATCGCCGAAGTTGAAAAGAAGATTCAGGAAATTGAGGAGCTGGAAAAGGTCAAGGCCAGCCTGCTGGGACGCATGCAGATCATTGAAGAACTGCAGGCCAGCCGCTCGGCCATGGTGCATTTTTTTGACGAGGTGGTGAATACCCTGCCGGATGGCGTTTACATCAAATCTATCAAGCAAAAAGGAGCCGAAGTCACGGTAGCAGGGATGGCCGAATCCAACGGGCGTGTGTCCGCCTATATGAAAAACATCGAATCCTCGGAGTGGTTTGCCGATCCCAAACTGGTGGTGATCAAGACCGTGGACCTCAACAAGCGCCGGCAGAGTGAGTTTCAGCTCAAGTTCAGCAACCTGACGAGCAGAAAACCTGCGGGCGAGGCGAGTGTATTGCCATGAATGTCCAGGACATTCTGAAACCGCTCCAGGGACTGGATCCCCAGCACCCCGGCAACTGGCCGCTGCCCGCCCGCCTCGCCATTGCGCTCCTGCTGGCCGCGGGTATTGCCGGATTCGGGTACTGGTACTTCATCCTGCCGCGCCTGGACACCCTGGCAAAAGCGCAGGCAGAAGAACCGGTTCTCAAACAGGATTTTGAAATCAAGCAGCGCAAGGTGGCGGCGTTGGACGCGCTGAAAGAGCAGCTGGCGGAAATGGAGCGTTCATTCGGCGCCCTGGTGCGCCAGCTGCCCAGTCGGGCGGAAATCGCCAATTTGCTGGTGGACATCTCCCAGGCCCGCGTCGCCAGCAGCCTGGAAGAAGAACTGTTCCAGCCGCAGGCCGAAGCCACCAAAGACTTCTATGCCGAGGTGCCCAACAAAATCGCCGTGCTGGGCAGCTATCACGAGCTGGGCACTTTTGTGAGCAATGTTGCAGCCTTGCCGCGCATCGTTACGGTCGAAGACATCGACATCGCTCCGGCGGGCAGCAAAGATACAAAAGGGCGGTTAAGAATGAACGCCGTCACCAAGACCTATCGCTATCTGGACGATGCTGAAATTGCCGCGGCGAAAAAACCCAGCGGCAAGGCCAGTGGCAAGGGCGGTCAAAAGAAATGAATGCCCGGCACTTCACAGGATGGGTTCTGGCCACAGCTCTGTTGGCCGGCTGTGGGCAGGACCTGCGCGATCTTGAGAGCTACGCACTGGAGGTCAAATCACGTACCTCCCGCAACATCGCACCGATTCCGCAGATCAAACCGTTCAACCCGTTTACCTACGAGGTGGCCGGCCGACGTGATCCATTCCAACCCCGGCTCTTTTCGCGCGAGGACGCGCTGGCCGCGGGCGGCGGCACCGGGAACAGCCTGCAACCGGATATCAACCGGCCGAGGGAAGCCCTGGAAGAATTTCCACTGGACGCACTGCGCATGCTCGGCACTCTCACGGTGCGGAATAAACTGATCGCCCTGGTGAAAGCCCCAGACTCTCTGGTCCATCGGGTCTCCATCGGCGACCATATGGGCCAGAATTACGGCGAGATTACCCAAATCACCGACAGCGAGGTGACCCTGATGGAAATCATTCCAGACGGCTTTGGCGGCTGGATCCAGCGCCCGGCCTCGGTCGCGATGGTGCAGTAGGCGCAAGGGCGGAGGAAACTTACTTATGAACCCCATTCGATTCCATGCTGTTCCCCGCTCCAAACCGCCGGGCCGCCGGCGGTATCGGGCGCTGCTTGCGGGACTTCTGTTGCTCGCACCGGCGGCGGTGTGGGCGCAAACGGACGGCGCGGCCCCATCGACCCGCCGCACGCTGAACGCGCTGGAGGTTAAAACGCTCGAGGGCGACCGGGTGCAAATCGTCATGACCCTGTCCGGCACGGCACCCGAACCGCTCGTGTTCACCACGGACCAGCCGGCGCGCCTGTCACTGGACCTGACCGACACCCGGCTGGCCCTGCCACAACGTTTCACAAAAATTGGTTCCGGCAAAGCACGGTCGGTCGCCGCCGCCGAGGCACAAGGCCGCACCCGCGTCGTGGTCGAGCTGTCCGAGATGGTGCCTTACAGCGTCCGCAACACGGACAATACGGTGATCATTGAAATCCAGAGCAGCGGTGTGGCCGGGCGCACGGCAGCCCCCGCCGAACGCCTGTCGTCCGCGGAAGCCCGGATTCTCGACCTCGACTTCCGCCGCGGCGAAAAAGGTGAGGGCCGGGTGGTGGTGACCCTGAGCGATCCGCGCACCGTGGTGGACGTACGCGAAGAAAGCGGCCGCGTGCTGGCCCAGTTCCGCAACACCGGCATCCCCACCGACATGCTCAAGCGGCTGGACGTGCTCGACTTCGCCACGCCGGTGAAGTATGTGGACGTGATCAGGGACGGGCGTAACGTCAATGTTTTTTTGATACCGATCGTGGGCATGGAATTCGAACAGGCCGCGTATCAGGCGCAGAACCAGTTCACACTGGAACTGCAGCCGTTTTCGAAAGAAAAACTGGAAGACATTCGCAAGCGCAAAGAACAGGTATTCACCGGCGAACGCATCAGCCTGTCGTTCCAGAACGTTGACATCCGTTCGCTGCTGCAGATCATCGGCGACGTGTCCGGCAACAACGTCGTGATCAGCGACGGGGTCCGGGGCGAAATGGCCATGCGCCTGATCAACGTGCCCTGGGATCAGGCCCTGGACATCATTCTCAAGACCAAGGGCCTGGGCCAGCAGCAGCAGGGAAATGTGATGCTGATTGCGCCGCTGGAGGAAATCGCGGCGCGCGCCAAAGCCGAAGGCGAGGCGCTCAAACAGCGCGACGAAGGCGCCCCGCTGCGCTCCGAATTCATCCAGGTGAACTATGCCAAGGCCGGCGATTTCGCCAATCTGCTGAAATCCGGCAGCAAATCCATGCTGTCTGCGCGCGGACAGGTGACCGTGGACGATCGCACCAACTCCCTGCTGGTACTGGAAACCCGCGAGCGCCTGGCCGAGATCCGTGCCCTGCTGGCGCGACTGGACATTCCGGTGCGGCAGGTGTTGATCGAATCACGCATCGTCACCGCCAATGATGATTTCAGCAAGGAACTCGGCACCCGCTTTGGGGTCAGCGCCGTCTCCTCCGACCCCGGGGTATTCAGCACGACCTCGGGCAGCCTCGAGGGCACCGATGCCTCTACTCAGGATTTTCTGTCCGGTGGATCTCCGGTGTCGCTGGGCTCGCTCAGCAACCGCCTGAATGTTGATCTGCCGGTGGCCGGTGGAAGCAGTATTGCTTTTTCCATCCTGAGCTCGGATTTTCTGATCGACCTGGAGCTGTCGGCGCTGCAGGCCGAAGGCCGCGGCGAAGTGATCTCCACCCCGCGTGTGGTCACCGCCAATTCCAAACAGGCCGTTATCGAACAGGGCGTGGAGATTCCGTATCTGGAAGCCTCCAGCAGCGGCGCCGCCACGGTGTCCTTCAAGAAAGCGGTGTTGTCGCTGCAGGTCACGCCCCAGATCACACCGGACGACCGCGTTCTGATGGACCTGAATGTCAAGAAAGACAGCCGTGGCCAGGATATCAGTTCCGGCCAGGGCACTATTCCCAGCATTGATACACGGGAGGTCACGACCCAGTTGCTGGTACAGAACGGTGAAACCGTGGTGCTGGGCGGCGTCTACGAGCAGGAACAGCGAAAATCCGTCACCAAAGTGCCGTTGCTGGGAGATCTTCCACTGTTGGGCCATCTGTTCCGCAAAACTCTTGACATCAACAACAAACGCGAGCTGTTGATCTTTATCACGCCCAAGATCCTGAATGAGGGAATCCGGGTCAACTGAGCCCCACTCACGGGTACACGGGCGCCCGGTTCGGGCGCCCGTTTTGTTTAGGGCCTGCTTACGCCGCGCCCTGGGTTAAGTATCATGGGCTGCTTCGGCAATAACGCACGCCCATGCACTCGGATTCCAACATCTTTCTGGTCGGCCCAATGGGGGCCGGGAAAACGACCGTGGGCAAACAGCTGGCCCGAATGCGCGGCATGAATTTCGCCGACAGCGATCAGGAGATCGAACGGCGCACGGGAGTGGATATTGCCTACATTTTTGAGAGGGAGGGTGAACCCGGTTTCCGCCAGCGCGAACGGCAGGTGATTGCCGACCTGACCGGCTGCCACCGGCTGGTGCTGGCCACGGGCGGCGGCGCCGTGCTGGACGCCGGGAATCGGCAGCACCTCTCCAGCCGGGGCTTTGTCATCTATCTGCGCGCCACGCTGGACCAGCAGTGGCGCCGTACCGGCCGCAGCGGTCGGCGGCCGCTGCTGAAAGCCGGCAACCGGCGTGAAGTTCTGGAGCAGTTATTCCAGATCCGTGACCCGCTGTACCGTGAAGTAGCAGACTGCATCATTGATACCGACGGTCGCAGCGCCCGGTTGCTGGCGCAGGAGATCGGGCGACAGCTGGATCGTCAAACTATCGGCGTGAGCTGACATGCACACGGTATCCATTGAACTGGGAGCGCGGCACTACTCCATTTACATCGGCGGCGGGCTGCTGTCCCAGGCCGAACGCTATGCCGGATTCCGGAACCGAAGCTGCCGGTTGATGACGGACCGGAATGTGGCCGGGCACTACCTGGAACCGGTTCGCCGGATGCTGAACCTGGAAGCAGTGCACAGTCTGGTTCTGCCCGCAGGAGAATCGCAAAAAACCTTCGAGAACACCGGCCGGGTACTGGACTGGCTGCTGGAGACGCGGACGCCGCGGGATGGTGTGCTGCTGGCTCTCGGCGGGGGCGTGGTGGGCGACCTGGCCGGCTTCGCCGCCGCCATTTATCTGCGTGGCATTGATTTCGTCCAGTTGCCCACCACCCTGCTGGCCCAGGTGGATTCTTCGGTCGGCGGTAAGACCGGGGTCAACCATGCGCAGGGCAAAAATATGATTGGTGCTTTTCACCAGCCGCGCGCCGTCATCACCGACCTCGACACGCTCAAAACGCTGCCGCCGCGTGAACTGCGGGCGGGGCTGGCCGAGGTCATCAAATACGGAATGCTGGACGGCCCCGGATTCTTCGGCTGGCTGGAGCAGAATCTCGACACCCTGCTCGCGCTGGAACCGGCCGCCCTCGCCGAAGCGGTAGAGCGGTGCTGCGTCCTGAAAGCACGCCTGGTGACCGAGGACGAACGCGAAGCAGGACCGAGAACCTTGCTCAACCTGGGGCACACTTTCGCTCATGCCATCGAAACGCATACCGACTACCGTGCCTGGCTGCACGGCGAGGCCGTGGCGGTCGGATTGTGCATGGCCGCCGATCTGTCGGCACGGCTGGGCTGGATGCCCCGCCCGGAGGCCGAACGCTGCACGCAGCTGGTGGCGCGCGCCGGCCTGCCCACGCGGCCGCCCAAGGGGCTGGAACCCGCACGCTGGCTGGAATTAATGGGCCATGACAAAAAGATCCAGTCCGGTCGGCTGCGACTGGTGCTGTTGAAATCTCTGGGGACGGCAGTCGTAAGCTCTGACTTTGACGACGGAAGATTGAATGAAACTCTGGAGCATTTCGGTTCCCCGTCTCCCGTCTCCCGTCTCCCGTCTCCCGCCGCATGATCCTGGCCCCCTACGCCGCGCGGCCCGAACACTCCCGCGGCCGCCGGTATTCCGAGCCTCCGCCGGGCACGCGTACCGAGTACCAGCGCGACCGCGATCGCATCATTCACTCCACGGCTTTCCGGCGTCTGGAATACAAGACCCAGGTGTTCGTGAACCACGAAGGCGATCTGTTCCGGACCCGCCTTACGCATTCGCTGGAGGTCGCCCAGATTGCGCGCACCCTGGCCCGCAACCTGTCGCTCAACGAAGACCTGTGCGAAGCCATCGCGCTGGCGCACGACCTCGGACACACGCCCTTCGGCCACGCGGGTCAGGATGCCCTCCATGCCTGTCTGCGTGCGTACGGCGGATTTGAACACAACGCGCAGTCCCTGCGCGTCGTGGACGAGCTGGAGGACAAGTACGCGGACTTCCGCGGACTCAATCTCACCTTTGAAACGCGCGAAGGCATTCTGAAACACTGCTCGTTACGGCGCGCACGGACACTCGGCGAGATCGGTGAACGCTTTCTGAAACGGCACCAGCCCGGCCTGGAAGCGCAGGTGGCCAACCTGGCCGATGAAATCGCCTACAACAATCACGACATTGACGACGGGGCGCGCGCCGGACTGCTGGACCTGGAACAGCTGCAGTCCGTGCCGCTGGTGGCACGGCAACTGCGGAGTGTGGACAAGACCTACCAGCGCCTGTCGTCCAAACAACGTCGCCATGAAACCGTCCGACGCCTGATCAACGTCCTGGTCACCGATCTGACCGAGACCAGCCGTGCCCATCTCGCACGAACGCGGCCTGAAAGCATTGACGACGTCCGGCGCCTGAAGCAACCCCTGATCGCCTTCAGCGCCGAACGACGTGCCGAAGCCACGGCTCTGAAACGGTTTCTGTATGAACATTTGTACCGGCATCCCCGGGTCTACCGGATGACCGTCAAAGCCCAGCAGGTCGTCCAGGAACTGTTTGCGGCCTTCTTTGACAAGCCGCGGCTGATGCCACCCGAACATTTCGAGATCGCGGTCGCCGCCGAGAAGACAAACGGCAAACACGGACGTGCGCGCACGGTGGCCGACTTTATTGCCGGCATGACCGACCGCTACGCCCTCGACGAACACGAACGGCTGTTCGACCCGCGCCGGCTCCGGTAGGCACAGCGCTACCTTTAGGCCACCTTTCGGGCTTGGCAGAGGGCGAGGCCTCGTCTATATTTCCATCGTTGCGCTGCGGCAAATCCCCGACGTGTTCAGCTTGCGCGGTAGCACGCGCCGGGTGTTTTGTCGCCGCTGGAAATTGACCGTGTAATGACGATGAATCTTAAACGCGCCGACACTCTCCACGGCCGACCCCGTGGACCGGGATTACCGCCCAAGCAGGGCCTGTACGACCCTGCGTTCGAGCATGACGCCTGCGGCGTCGGCTTTGTCGTGGACATCCAGGGCCGCACGTCACACCGGATCCTGCAGCAGGCCATCCAGGTGCTCAAGAACCTGGATCATCGCGGCGCCTGTGGCTGCGAAGTCAACACCGGCGACGGAGCGGGTGTGCTGTTGCAGATGCCACACACCTTTCTGAAAGAAGCCTGCAGACCGGCCCGGATCGCCCTGCCGGGACCCGGCGAATACGGCAGTGGCCTGGTCTTTCTGCCGCGCAACGTGACGCTGCGACGCCGCCTTGAAGAACGCTTCGGCGACATCGTCGAATCCGAAGGCCAGACCCTCCTCGGCTGGCGCACGGTACCCACAAACAACAAAATGCTGGGCGAAACCGCGCGGTCCTGCGAACCGTTCATCCGTCAGGTCTTTATCGGGCGTAATCCCCAGTTGACCGACGATCTGGCGTTCGAGCGCAAACTGTACGTGATTCGCAAGCGCGCCTACACCGAGCTCCGCCACTCGACGCTGGCCGGCGCGGAGTTCTGGTACGTCTGCAGCCTGTCGTACAAGACCCTGGTGTACAAGGGCATGCTGCTGACGCAGCAACTGGATCAGTACTTCCCCGACCTGCAAAACCCGGGCCTGGAGACGGCGCTCGCGCTGGTGCACTCGCGCTTCAGCACCAACACTTTCCCCAGCTGGGACCGCGCCCATCCGTACCGTTATCTGGCCCACAACGGCGAGATCAACACGGTGCGCGGCAACGCGAACTGGATGCACGCGCGCGAGGCCCGGTTCGAGTCGGAGCTGTTTGGCGAGGACCTCGGCAAGCTGCGCCCGATCATCAACCCCAACAGCAGCGATTCGGGCATGTTCGACAACACGCTCGAGCTGCTGGTGCTGGCCGGCCGGTCGCTGCCCCACGCGGTCATGATGATGATTCCGGAGCCCTGGTCGAACCACGGCCGGATGGACGATCAAAAACGCGCGTTCTACCAGTACCACTCGTGCCTGATGGAACCGTGGGACGGCCCCGCTTCCATCGCCTTCACGGACGGCCTCCGGATTGGCGCCGTGCTCGATCGCAACGGCCTGCGTCCTTCGCGCTACTACGTGACCCGGGACGATCTGGTCGTCATGGCCTCCGAAGTCGGCGTGCTGGATCTGGCCCCCGACACCATCTTGCGCAAGGGGCGTCTGCAACCCGGCCGCATGTTTCTGGTGGACACCGAACTCGGCCGGATCGTGGAAGACGAAGAAATCAAGCGCACCATTACATCGCAACATCCCTACCGCCAGTGGCTCGATGAACATCGGATTCAGCTTGACGATCTGCCCGCCGCGCCCGAGGTTCCGTCGCCGGATCACGACACGCTTCTGCACCGGCAGATCGCGTTCGGCTACACGTTTGAGGATTTGCGGATGCTGATTGCGCCGATGGCGCGTGACGGCGTCGAGGCGGTGGGCTCCATGGGCCATGATGCGGCCCTGGCGGTACTGTCCAGCAAGCCGCGACTGCTCTACGACTACTTCAAGCAGATGTTCGCGCAGGTCACCAACCCGCCCATTGACAGCATCCGCGAAGAGCTGGTGATCTCGGCGGAAACCCGGCTGGGATCCGAGGGTAACCTGCTGCAGCCGCACCCGGCCGATTGCCGGCGGCTGGAATTGCCCTGGCCCATCCTGACCAATGAAGAGTTCGCCAAAATCCGCCGTCTGGACCGGCCCGGCCTCAAGGCCGGGATGCTG
>JAKEEJ010000048.1 GCA_022616655.1 Nevskiales bacterium
AACGGCTCGCGCAGGCCAGCCACGAGATGGGCGCACGCATGCAGCAGCTTCAGCGTCAGGTCTGGGAAGCGGCCGGCGGTGAGTTCAATCTCGGCTCGCCGGCGCAGCTGCAGAAGATTCTGTACGAAAAGCTGCGCCTGCCGGTGGTCCGCAAAACGCCCGGGGGGCAACCCTCCACCGCCGAGGATGTTCTGGAAGAACTGGCGGACCAACATCCGCTGCCGCGGCTCATTCTCGAGTGGCGCGGGTTGTCCAAGCTGCGCTCCACGTATACCGACAATCTGCCCAGGAGCATCCATGCGCAAACCGGGCGCATCCACACCTCGTACCACCAGGCGGTCGCCGCCACCGGGCGGCTATCGTCGTCGGACCCTAACCTGCAGAACATTCCGGTGCGGACCGAGGAAGGACGGCGCATCCGCCAGGCCTTTGTGGCGGAGCCTGGCAACGCGCTGCTCTCCATTGACTATTCGCAGATCGAGCTGCGGCTGATGGCGCACCTGTCGGGTGATGCCCGCCTGCAGCAGGCGTTTCAGGCGGGCCATGATATTCACCAGGCCACCGCCGCCGAAGTGTTCGGCTTGCCATTGGACGGCGTGAGCTCCGACCAGCGCCGCGCCGCCAAAGCGATCAACTTCGGACTGATCTACGGCATGTCTTCGTTCGGACTGGCACGCCAGCTTTCGATTTCACGCACGGAAGCCCAGACGTACATGGATACCTTTTTTGCGCGCTACCCGGGCGTCAAGGCTTTCATGGACGCCACCCGCGAAAAAGCCCGTGAACAGGGGTACGTGGAAACCCTGTTCGGCCGCCGCCTTTACCTGAGGGATATCCGTTCCGCCAATGCCAATCAGCGCCAGTACGCAGAACGCACCGCCATCAACGCCCCCCTGCAGGGAACAGCGGCCGACCTGATCAAAATGGCCATGATAGATTTGCAAGCGTTTTTGGAGGAGAAGGCGTCAGATATATGCATGATCATGCAAGTTCATGACGAATTGGTGTTTGAAGGCCCGGCAAACAGGGTCCATGGACTGGCACACGAACTGGCTGAGCGCATGTGCCGGATTAGCCGGTTATCGGTACCCCTGGTGGCCGACTGGGGGGTCGGATCCAACTGGGATCAAGCACATACCCCGCAGGGACACGCCCGCAGCAATTCCGCCTGAACTTCACCGGATTTGGCGGGTCATAAGAACCGGCGTCCCCCGACGCTCTCCGTTCTCACTCCCTGAGCGGAGCCTCCGGCGTTTCAAGGCCGGACTACTTGCCCGGTGACTCTCCCCCGATTCACCGGGCACTTTTTATCCCCCGTCAGATTCCAGCCATTGGACAATCCGTCCGCGCGCTTCTTCCAGACCGGTGCCCTGTACGGCTGAGAACAATTGCACAGTGGCCTGTGCATTCAGCGCGGAGAGTTGTTGTCGCGTCTGCTTCAAGGCGTTGCGTGAGACGCTGAAGGAGAGTTTGTCGGCTTTGTTCAACAGGATGTGGCAGGAACGCTGCAAGGTCTGCACCCAGATCAGAAACTGCCGGTCGGTCTCGCCCAGGGGATGGCGCGCATCCATCACCAGCATCACTCCGCGCAGACATTCACGGCGGGCGAGGTAGCCGCCGGCCAGCTCGCCCCAGGCGGATTTCACGGCCTGCGGCACCCGCGCGAACCCATAGCCGGGCAGATCCACCAGCCGGCCCAACGCGGGTTCAGGCCACTCGAAGAAATTGAGCAATTGCGTGCGGCCGGGGGTTTTGCTGACGCGCGCCAGGCCGTGCTGCTGGCAGATCGCGTTGAGTACGCTGGATTTGCCGGCGTTGGAGCGTCCGGCAAACGCCACTTCCGGCCGGTCGGGGGCCGGTGCGGGCGAGCCACCGGCCGCGGAGACCAGGAAACGTACGGCCTTGAATGGATTGTCCATCGCAGCAGAGGCTTTGGTAAGATTTCGCCGCGCAGTGTATGCGTTCGCGTCCCGCACGCCAGTACACCGCCCGATTTCTGGGAGCCATCCATGAAACACCGCTTCATCGTTGCAGGCCTGCTGGCGTGGGGAATTGCCGTCGCGGGAGACGCGACCGATCCCTTCACCGGAGGGAGTGCCACGGCCGGTGCCGGCAAGGCGGCCGTGTGTGCCGCGTGCCACGGCCCCGCCGGCGACAGCCGCAATCCGGAATGGCCCAAGCTGGCGGGTCAGCACGCGTCCTATCTGTACGGCTCGCTCAAGCGGCTGAAATCGGGCGAGCGGAAAAATCCGGTGATGAACGCCCAGGCGACATCGCTGTCGGACCAGGATATGAAAGACCTGGCCGCCTACTTTGCCGCACAGCCGGCCGTACCCGGTGTGGCCAACCCCGACGCCGTGGCGGTGGCCGAGCCCCTGTATCGAAACGGTGACGCCGCGCGCGGAGTACCGGCCTGCGCCGCCTGCCACGGCCCCCAGGGGCACGGCAACGCGGCGGCGGCCTATCCGCGCATCGGCGGCCAGCACGCTCCATACACGGCGAAGATCCTGCGCGATTACCGGTCCGGCGCCGGTGTGTCCAGTTCGAATGCCAACGCCGCAATGATGGCTGCCGTTGCGGCCAAGCTCAGCGAAGCCGAGATTGCGGCCCTGTCCTCCTATATCAGCGGGCTTCAGTAAGCCCCTCAGGATTTGACAATGCGCTCCTCCCCTGCCCGCGTGGCTCTCGCACCCTGTCTGCTGTTGGCCGCGTTGCTGCCCATGGCCTGTACCGCGAAAGACGAACCGCCCATGCCGCGCTTCATACTGGGGCAGCACTACAAACCGGTACGGACAATTTCGCCCACGGCCAACCCGGACAAGATCGAGGTCGCAGAAGCGTTCTGGTACGGGTGCATCCACTGCTTCCAGTTCGAGCCCGAGGTGGACCGATGGCTCGCCAAGAAACCCAGGGACGTGGAGTTTGTGCGCCTGCCGTCCAGTCTGGGCCGGCCGACCGGGCTGTTGCACAGCCGGGCGTTTTACACCGCCGAGCAACTGGGCATTCTGGACCGGATTCACAAACCGCTGTTCCGTGCGATCCACGAGCAGGGCAGTCCCCTGGACACGGCGGATTCCCTGCGGGCTTTTTTTGCGAAAAATGCCGGGGTCAAGGCCGCAGATTTCGACGACGCTTTCAACGGCTTCGCGGTCGACAGCCGGGTCCGTCGCACCGAAGCAGCCTTGCGCGAAATGGGCATCGCCGGCGTCCCGGCCATCGTGGTGGACGGCCGCTACTATTCCCAGGCTTCAATGGCCGGCAACCACGAGGCCCTTCTGGCGGTCACGGATTTTCTGATCAAACGGGTTCGTGAAGAGCGCAAATCCCGGTAAGACCTGTTTTCGCAAGTGAACGTCCGCACACGGGCCGCGCTGGTGCTCTGCGCCGCACCGGCACTGCTCAGCGTGGCGGCACCCGCACGCGAGCCCCTGCCGCTCGTCACCCTGGAGCGGGCCTGCGCGTTGCTCGATGAGCGCCTGCACAGCGTCACGCTGGACGCCTGTCTCGGCGCCGGTCTGCGCACGAGTGCCGACGCCACCGTTCGGAGCCAGCCGATTCTCTGGCGCGACTATTACCCCCGGCAACCACACGGTGACCCCCGGCGCATTCTGTTGATCGGCGGGATACACGGCGACGAGTTTTCCTCCGTCAGCATCCTGTTTCAGTGGATGCAACGCCTGGATGCCGACGGGTCCCAGCCGTTCCACTGGCGCGTGGTGCCCTGCGTGAACCCGGACGGACTGCTCGATCGTCCGGCCACCCGTACCAATGCGCGCGGGGTGGATCTCAACCGCAATTTCCCGACACCGGACTGGGCACAAACCGCGCTGCCGTACTGGAAGCGCCGCACCGGCAGCGACCCGCGTCGTTACCCGGGCCCTGCACCGCTGTCGGAACCGGAGACCCGCTGGCTGGTACGGACCCTTGAGCAATTCCGTCCGCAGGCCGTGGTTTCGGTGCACGCACCTTACGGCGTGCTGGATTACGACGGTCCACACACGCCGCCGCGCCATCTGGGTTACCTGTACCTGCACCTGCTGGGCGCGTATCCGGGCTCCCTGGGCAACTATGCCGGCCTGTATCTGAATGTGCCGGTCATCACCCTGGAACTGCCGCAGGCGGGTCTGATGCCCAGTGCAGAACAGAGCGCGCAGGTCTGGGCAGACCTGCTGCACTGGCTGAAGAAAACGCACGTGCCGGACACGGCATTGCCCTACGGCAACCCGCGGCCGACCGGCGGACTCTGGCAGACGATGTTGCCATCCCTCTTGCCGTTTCCGGAATGATGTAGCGCCGTGTCTTTCACGCTCTGGTATTACCCGTTCTTCCTCGGTCTGGTGGCCCTGCTCCACTGGCAACTGCCGCGGCGCGGCCGGATCGGACTGCTGCTGGCAGCGTCTTATGTGTTCTACGGCGTCTGGGACATCCGTTTTCTGTCGCTGATCGCCGCCTCCACGCTGTCGGATTTTTTCAGCGCCAACGCCATCGAGGGACGCCGCCGCTCCACCCTGGAACTCGCCGCCGGCAGTTTTGCGCCGGTGCTCTGGTTGCTGGTCTTGCAGATGACGGACGTGCCGCGCGCCGGTCTGCCGGGAATTTACCTGCTGGCGGCGGCCGCCGCCTCGCTGCTGTTCGTACTGGTTTTTGAAATGCTCTGGCGCCTGCCGGAGCCGGTGCGCCGCAGGGGCTTCCTGCTGCTCAGTCTCGCCTCGAATCTGGGCGTGCTGTTCTTCTTCAAATACTTCGGTTTCTTTGTGGACTCGGCCAAAGCGCTGCTCGGCGCGGCCGGTTTCGGCGGTGATTTCACCCTGCTCGAAATCCTGCTGCCGGTCGGTATTTCGTTCTACACCTTCCAGTCCATCGCGTACCTGGTGGACGTGTACCGCGGACAGACCCGCGCCTGCACGAATCTGCCGCTGTTTGCCACCTATATCGCCTTTTTCCCGCAGCTGGTGGCCGGACCGATCGAGCGGGCGAAACACCTGCTGGAACAACTCGAGCACGACCGGATTTTTACGCGTGACGATCTGCACCAGGGTCTGCGACTGCTGCTGGTGGGTTATTTCAAAAAGATCTACGTCGCCAACAACTGCGCCATCGTCGCCGACTACGTGTTCTCCGGGCCCGAGGGGCTGAACGCCGCGTGGGTACTGGCCGGCGCGCTGGCGTTTGCGTTCCAGATTTACGGCGATTTTTCCGGCTACACCGACATCGCGCGCGGCTCGGCGCGGCTGTTGGGCATCCGGCTCAGCAAGAATTTCGACTTTCCCTACTCCGCCCGCGGCCCCTCGGATTTCTGGAGCCGCTGGCACATCACGTTGTCGTCCTGGTTCCGCGACTATCTCTACATTCCGCTCGGCGGCAACCGCGGCACGCGGCTGCAAACGCTGCGCAATCTGTGCCTCACCATGCTGCTGGCGGGCCTGTGGCACGGCGCCGCCTGGAACTTTGTCGTC
>JAKEEJ010000049.1 GCA_022616655.1 Nevskiales bacterium
CTCGATGCTGGCTTAGACTCACTAAGCGGCGCACCTCGCGCCCAGTCTGGCGCGTTTCTGGGAAGCAACGCAGCGATCGGATAATTGTTAACAGGCCCTAGGCACTCACCTGAGTTTTGTCGCCGAAACCCTTACGGATGTCCTTCAGAACACTCGAAAGACTCTCTATTGCCATGCGCAGTTTGAAGCATTCTATTTTTGAACATTGCTCTTTGTCTTCAAGACCGATTGCTTCCACGCCATTTGTTTTCTTCCACTCAGCGCCTGTTTTTATCGAGCCAGAAATTCTGTTTTTACAGCCATATAAGCCTTCTCCAACTCAACAAGAGGTGATTTGACATAGCGAACATTTTCAAAGGGCATGATGTTGCTCCGGTTTTTATGGAACGAGCGAAACGAGTGTACAAAGGTTTAAAAAGCGGCTGGGAGGATGATTTCCGAGGCGAATGGCTTGGGGCAACGTCACAAGCACGCCGTCATCTATGCGAGCAAAGTGTCCAACGCAAATCCGACGACAAAGTATCGCCTAATTCCCCTTGGCTTGGCGTATCACTCGCATCATTTCAGTAATGCCTACTGCGCCCGCCTTGCCATGAAGGCCAGACGTTCGAACAGGTGCACGTCCTGTTCGTTTTTGAGCAGGGCGCCGTAGAGCGGCGGCAGGGATTTTTTGGCCGAGGCTTCGCGCAGCACCGCGGGGTCCAGGTCTTCGGCCAGCAGCAGCTTGAGCCAGTCGAGCAGCTCCGAAGTGGACGGCCGCTTTTTCAGACCCGGCAGTTCGCGCAGTCCGAAGAATACTTCCAGGGCCTCTCGCAGCAGGTTCTTTTTCAGGCCGGGGTAGTGCACGTCCACAATTTTCTGCAGGGTTTCACGATCGGGAAATCGGATGTAGTGGAAGAAGCAGCGCCGCAGGAAGGCGTCGGGCAGTTCTTTTTCGTTGTTGGAGGTGATGAGGATGGCCGGTCGGTGGCGGGCTTTGATCGTCTCGCGCGTTTCGTAGACGTCGAACGCCATTTTGTCGAGCTCGCGCAGCAGGTCGTTGGGGAATTCGATGTCGGCCTTGTCAATCTCGTCAATCAGCAGCACCGGCGGCGTCTCGGATTCGAAACACTCCCACAGCTTGCCCTTGACGATGTAGTGGCGGATGTCCTTGACGCGGGCGTCGCCCAGCTGCGAGTCGCGCAGGCGCGACACGGCGTCGTATTCGTAGAGGCCCTGCTGGGCCTTGGTGGTGGATTTGATGTGCCACTCGAAGTACGGCCGTCCGAGCGCGCGGGCGAGCTCGACGGCGAGCTGGGTCTTGCCGGTGCCGGGCTCGCCTTTGACCAGCAACGGGCGCTGCAACGTGACGGCGGCGTTGACCGCCATCTTCAGGTCGTCGGTGGCGACGTAGGTGTCGGACCCTTCAAAGCGCATGCGAAATCTGCGTCAAGCGGTTTACGCCGTGGCTTCCCGCAGAAACGATCTTCGTTCGGTCAACGGGACATCGCCATGGCGGTCAGCGGTTCCGTGACAGGTTTTGCGTCGGCGGAATCCTCGAAGCCCGGGGTATGCTGCAATCCCGGCTGGCCGAAGTACTCGGCTGGCGTGAACTGATCCACTTCGATCGCCGCCAGGCGCGCGGCGAGGGCCTCCTTCAGCAGCCTGGCCTCGGCCGCGCTGACGACGCTCAGCCGGGCGGCTTCGTCGGCAACTTCGGCCGGCAGGCCGTGCGGCAGTTTTCTGGCTTTCTGTGCGGCGATGATTTTCAGCGCCGGTGCGTGCGCCTCGGTGATCAGACGGAAGGCCTTGAGCAGACGGCCGGCGCCCGGCGTGTCTTCGGAAGGCATGAAGGTACCGGCCACCAGACGGCGGTACGGGTCGTGCAGCGTCTGAATGGTCAGCGCACACAGGTGCGACAGCCGGTCGCGCGGCATCTGGCCGACCGGATTCAGGCGCACGATCCACAGGCCGACGGTGCGCATCCAGAGACCGGCCAGCGGTGCATCGAAGTTCTG
This sequence comes from Nevskiales bacterium, assembly GCA_022616655.1. Lineage (GTDB taxonomy): Bacteria > Pseudomonadota > Gammaproteobacteria > Nevskiales > Nevskiaceae > JACPFV01. The sequence goes on from JAKEEJ010000049.1 coordinate 1,998, forward strand.
ATAGATCCCTTCAAAGGCCCGCTGCACTTTGGCCAGCGCGTACTCGCAGGCGTACTGTACCCAGGGCAGATCTTCCGCCTTGCGGCCTTCGGCCTCGAAGCGGCGCAGGGTAGACGTCGCGATCATCTGCCAGGCCAGCGCATCGGCCAGGCGGCCGGTGAGCTTGCCACGGGCCTTGAGCTTGCCCCCAATAAAGAACATCGCCAGGTTGGTGAGCTGTGCATAGCGCGAGCCGGCCCAGCCCAGACGGCGGTAGTACTTCGCGGTGACGCCCGAGACCGGTGAACCCGCCGACCAGCCGCGCGTCAGCGTACGCGTGAAGGTGCGCAGAACGGTCATGGCAAACTGGCCGAACCAGGCCAGCAGATTGTTGCGAAACGCCCGAACGTCGCCATTTTCGACGGCTTTCACCACGTTCAGGGCGTACGGGTGGCAGCGCGTCGCGCCCTGACCGAACACAATCAGGGTGCGCGTCATGATGTTGGCGCCTTCCACCGTCACGGCGACCGGTGTGGAGGTGTAAGCCTTGCCGAGAATGTTGTTGGGACCCTGCATGACGCCGGCGCCCGAGAACACGTCCATGCCGTCGGCCACCAGTTCACGCGCCATCTCCGTGCTGTAGGCCTTGAGAATCGCCGACACCACCGGCGGCTGATGACCGGCGTCCACCGCCGAACATCCGAAGATGCGCGCGGCGTCGAAAGCATACGTGAGCGCGGCAATCTTGCCGACCTTGTCCTCGATGCCTTCCATGTGGCCGATCGGAATGCCGAACTGCTGGCGCACCATGGAGTAGGGCCCGGTGACGGCGGCAATCGTTTTCATCGTGCCGATCGCGCCCGCCGGCAGCGAGACCATGCGCCCGCCGGCGAGCTGTTCCATCAGCATGCGCCAGCCCTGACCAGCCCCCGCAGTACCGCCGACGATCTGCCCGGCCGGGACCACGATGTCCTTGCCGACGAGCGGGCCGTTATAGAACGGCTCGCCAATCGGGTCGTGGAAATTGCCGATGGACAAACCCGGCGTACCCTTGTGCAGCAGGACCACGGTAATGCCGGGGTCGGTGCCCTTGCCGAGCAAATTGGCGGGGTCCTTGAGCTTGCAGGCCAGCGAGATCAGGTTCGCGACCGGCGCCAGCGTGATGTAGCGTTTGCGGAAGTTGAGGCGGATTTTCACTTCGCCGTCACTGTCCTTGAAGACCTGGCCTTCGGCGCGGATCGAAGCGGCGTCAGAACCGGCCGTGGGTTCGGTCAGGGCGAAACAGGGGATGTACTCGCCGCGGGCCAGTTTGGGCAGGTAGTGGTTTTTCTGCTCCTCGGTGCCGTAATGCGTGATCAGCTCGGCGGCGCCCAGCGTGTTGGGAATGACGATGAAGGTGCCGACGACGCCGGAAGCGATGCTGGCCTTGGCCATGATGGTGCTGATCGCCAGCGTGGAGAACTCGAGGCCGCCGTATTTCCTGGGGATCAGCAGCCCGAAGAAGCCCTTCTTTTTCATGTACTCCAGCACGTCGCGCGGCATTTCGCGGGTCTCGCTGACCCGGTGACGATCAAACAGGCGGCACAGCTCGTCACAGGTGACGTCGAGAAAATGCTGTTCCTCGGCCGACAGCGAGCCGTAGTGCTCCGCAAGAATCTTCTGGAAATCCGGGTTGCCGCTGAAGAACTCGCCGTCAATCCAGACGCTGCCGGCCTCCAGCGCCAGCCGTTCGGTATCGGAGATTTTCGGCAGGACCCGTTTGGCCTGCATGAACTTCATCAGTGCTGAAAACACAGTGTCACCTCAGGCAATAAAAAAAGGTTCGCGCAGAGCACGCTCAGTACGCATTTCAAAATTGAACTTCCTTCCCCGCAGGCGGGGGAGGATTGAGGTGGGGGCGGTTTGCGATTTTTGCGCAAGATATTCATTCGAATCTTCTTCCTTCTTTGGCCATCTTGACCAGAATGGAGGCGGGCTTGAAGCGCTCGCCGTATTTCTTGGCCAGTTCCCTGGAGCGCTTGACGAAATTCTCGACGCCGTAGGCGTTGATCAACTGCAGCGTACCGCCCTGAAAGGGCGCGAAACCCCAGCCGAAGATCGAACCGATGTTGGTGTCGGCCACCGTTTCCACCACGCCTTCCTGGTAACACTTCGCCGACTCGTTGGCCTGTATAAACATCAGGCGGTCCATCAGTTCCTGCTGAGACAGCGGTTCCTGGAGCGGGAAGACTTTTGTCAGTTCCGGCCAGAGGCGCTTGCCGCCCTCCGCGGGATAGTCGTAGAACCCTTTGCCGGCCTTCTTGCCCGGTCGGTTGAGTTCCTTGACCATTTTCTCGACCACCGCGTTGGCCGGATGTTCCGGTTCGGTTTTGCCCTCGGCAGCCAGGTCTTTGCGGGTCTGCTCGATGATATGCATGGACAGCGACAGCGAGACCTCGTCATGCACCGCCAGCGGACCCACCGGCATGCCGGCCTGTTGTCCGGCGGCTTCAATCGCCCGCGGGTGCTGGCCGTCGAGCAACAGTGCGGCGCCTTCCCGCACGTAGGTCCCGAAGACGCGCGAAGTGTAAAACCCGCGTGAATCGTTGACGACAATCGGCGTTTTCCGGATCTGCTGCACGTAGTCAAAGGTCCGGGCCAGCGTTTCCGGCGAGGTTTTCTTGCCCTTGATGATTTCCACCAGTGCCATCTTGTCCACCGGCGAGAAGAAGTGCACGCCGATGAAATTTTTGGGCTGCCGGCTGGCCTCGGCCAGACCCGTGATGGGCAGGGTGGAGGTGTTGGAGCCGAACACCTTGTCCGGACCCAGCACCGCCTCGGCTTTGCGGGTCACGTCGGCCTTGATGGTCCGGTCCTCGAACACGGCTTCAATGATGAAATCGCAACCGGCCAGGTCCTCGAACTTTGTGGTCGGTTTGATGCGGGCCAGAATTTCGTCCTTGGCCTGGGGCGTGGTGAGACCTTTCTTCAGATCCTTGTCGAGCAGTCCGGTGGAATAACCCTTGCCCTTGTCGGCGGCGTCCTGGGTGGTGTCAAGCAGCACCACCTCCATGCCGGCCTTGGCCGAAACATAGGCGATGCCCGCGCCCATCATGCCGGCGCCGAGCACGCCCAGTTTTTTGACGGTGAATCTATCGAATCCTTCCGGCCGGCTCTTGCCTTTGTTGATGGCATTGAGCTGAAACCACAGCGTGCCGATCAGATTCTTGCTGACCTGGCCCACCGCCAGTTCGGCGAAATAGCGCGATTCCACCCGGCAACCCGTGTCGAAGTCGGTGATGCCGCCCTCGAAGACGCAGGATTGGATATTGACTCCCGCCGGATAGTTGCCTTGCGTCTTGGCCGCGACGATGGACGGCGTGGACATGAAGACCGGCATGAGCGCTGGGGTTCTGGAATCGCCGCCCGGCCATCTGAATTTGGGATCGTCCCAGGGCTGGATCGGGTTGGGATTGGCGAGACACCAGGCTTTGGCGCGCGCCAGCAACGGTTCGCGGTCGTTCACCAGCTCGTGCAGGAGGCCGGCGTCCTTGGCGGCTTGCGCCCGCAGTTCCGTGCCTTCCAGCATCAACGACAGCGCCTTCTGAATCCCGATGAGCCGGGGCAGACGCTGAGTACCGCCACCGCCCGGCAGCAGGCCGAGTTTGACTTCCGGCAGACCGAATTTGGCCCTGGGGTCGTTGAGGGCGATGCGGTAATGACAGGCCATCGCCAGCTCCAGGCCGCCGCCCAGCGCCGTGCCGTTGAGCGCCGCCACCACCGGCCGGCCGCATTTCTCAAGCCGCCGCAGGATCGCCTTGAAGGCTTCGCAGCCCTCGAACGCCACGCGGGGATCGGTCAGAACCACGAGCTTTTCAATGTCGGCGCCGGCCAGAAATTCCTTCTTTCCGGAGGTGACGATGACGCCCTTGATGCCGGGATCAGACTCAATCCTCTGGAGCGCCTCCGCAAACGGTGTCATCAGGTCCTCGTTGAGGACGTTCATGGGACGTCCCGGCAGGTCGAGGGTGAGCGTTACGATTCCGTCCTGGTCTTTGGTGAACTGGACGGGGCTTGAGGTTCTTGTATCCATTCGGGGTTCCGGGATTCGAGATTCTAGATGGGGGGATTCGGAAGGGGCGAAGACCGGGCGCGGCTGCGAATCCCGCCTTCCGAACCTCGGTCGTTCAGTGCACCCGCTCGATGATGGTGGCGATGCCCATGCCGCTGCCGATGCACAGCGAGGCGAGGCCGAATTGCTTGTCCTGACGCTCCAGTTCGTCCAACAGGGTGCCCAGAATCATCGCGCCGGTGGCGCCGAGAGGATGACCCAGAGCAATGGCACCGCCATTGACGTTGACGCGGTCCATGTCAATGTCGAGATCGCGCACGGCGTGCAGCACCACGGCGGCGAACGCTTCGTTGATCTCGAAAAGATCAATGTTCCTGGCGTCCAGGCCGGCCCGCTTCAGCGCCTTGCGGGTGGCCGGGGCGATACCGGTGAGCATGATGGTGGGTTCGGAGCCGATCACCGCGGTGGCGACCACACGCGCGCGCGGTTTCAGGCCCAGTTTCTTGCCGATTTTTTTGTTGCCGATCAGAACGGCGGCCGCGCCGTCCACGATGCCCGACGAGTTGCCGGCGTGGTGCACGTGATTGATTTTCTCGACCGTGGTGTATTTGCGCAGCGCCGTGGCGTCAAAGCCCATCTGACCGAGCTGTTCGAAGGACGGCTTGAGGCTTGCCAGGCCTTCCAGCGTGGTGTCGGGGCGGATGAATTCATCACGCTCCAGCACCGGCAGGCCGTTGACGTCCTTGACCGGCACCACCGACCGATTGAAGCGGCCTTCGCTCTGCGCGTGGGTGGCCCGGTGCTGCGAGCGCAGCGCAAATTCGTCCACGTCACGGCGCGAGAAATGGCCCAGCGTGGCAATGAGATCGGCGCCGATGCCCTGCGGGGCAAAGCCGATCGTCTGGTTCACACGCGGGTCCATCGCCACCGCGCCGCCGTCGGAACCCATCGGCCAGCGCGACATGCATTCCACGCCGCCGCCGACCGTCAGGTCTTCGAAGCCGGACAGAACCTTCATCGCCGCGAGGTTGACCGACTCCAGCCCCGAGGCACAGAAGCGCGACTGGGTCACGCCCGCCACGGACGGATCCCAGCCGGCGTAGAGCACCGCGGTGCGCGCGATGTCCGCCCCCTGCTCGCCCACGGGCGTGACGCAGCCCAGCACGACATCGTCCACCCGGGCGGTGTCGAGCTCGTTGCGGTCGCGCAGGGCGCGCAGAAGACCGGAAACCAGATGGACGGGCGTGACCTGGTGCAGGCTGCCGTCCTTTTTGCCTTTGCCGCGCGGAGTGCGCACGGCGTCGTAGATATAGGCGTCCGTCATGGAAAACTCCAGGGGGGACCGGTAATGACCATTACCCGACCCGCCGTAATCATGAATCCGAATGGTGGATGAGCCCGCCGCCGCGCTGCGTCGGGTGCGAACCTGCTGCAACGGCCGCAAACCTTACTCAGAGCCCGACGGGCTGTCAACCCGTTCATCGCGGGGTAGAATACGCGCGCGCCCCGTCCGGCGCAATGGGCAATCCAGATTACGGCCATGCTTGCAACAACCCCGTCCCGACAGGAGTCTCCGGCGAAAGCGCGCGCGGACCTCACCTTGGCCACGCGCGGCCGTATCGAGCAGGCCGTGCTGGACGTGTTCGCCGATCGGGAATTCCACCGCGTGAGCCTGATCGAGATCGCGCGCAAAGCCAACGTCTCTCTGCAGACGCTCTACAAATATTACGGCGGCAAAGAAGCCCTGTTGTTCAGCAGTCTGGACACCTGGCTGGGCAAGCTCGGCACGCGCATGATGGACCATCTGCAGGGCATGGAAGATTACAAGGAGAAACTGCGCAAGGTGTTCTGGGTGGTGCTGGACTTCTACGAGCAGAATCCGAAAGTGGCTCAGCTGATTCTGAGCTCGGTCTACATCAACACCTGGCGCAAGACGCCCGGTTACCGGAACCCGCTGCTGTTCGGCGTGTTCATGAAAGTGCTGAGCGAGGGCCGCGCCCGCGGCATCCTCAACGACCGGGTGGACGAGAAAATCCTGCTCGACTACATCCTCGGGGTTCTGGGCCGTCTGGTGCAGACGTTCATCCACCGCGGACAGAAAAAATCGCTGACCAAACAGGCCAACGTACTGTTCGACATGCTGTGGCGTGCCATTTCGATGCCTTCAAAAGGCGTCAAACACGGCTGACCCTGCTGCCCCGGATCGGCGCCCGCCCCCTCTGCGCGGAGACCCGCGGTCAGCGGGAAGCTTCAATGACGGAAGTGACGGATCCCGGTGAACAGCATGGCCATGCCGTGTTCGTCGGCGGCGGCAATGACTTCGGGATCCCGCACCGAACCGCCGGGCTGGATCACCGCACCGACGCCGGCCGCGGCCGCGGCGTCAATGCCGTCGCGAAACGGGAAGAAAGCATCGGAGGCCATGACCGAATCCTTCACGTCCAGGTTTTCATCGCGGGCCTTGAGGCCGGCGATCCGGGCGCTGTAGACACGGCTCGTCTGGCCGGCGCCGATGCCCAGGGTGCTCTGCTGTCGGGCGTAGACGATGGCATTGGATTTGACAAACTTCGCCACCTTCCAGGC
>JAKEEJ010000050.1 GCA_022616655.1 Nevskiales bacterium
GGACGGATAAATTCATCAATGGCCCGGAAGGTCTCGAACACTGAAAAGTTGTTGTACAGGGCCCGCATCTGTCCCTTGCGATTGTACAACCGGTGCATGTAGTCAAAAAATTCCGGGTCATCGGGTGGAATTTTTCCGAATTGTGAGCGCAGGATCTTGTCCGTCTCCTTTCTCGGCAGTCCAAAGCGATCCACCCAGAACGAAAGCAGATTGCGCAGCCAGTGATGCCGGGAGAAGAGCCGGTAGAGTTTTCCCACCGGTCCGGCCAGCAGGTTCTGCTCGGAATCCACGTTGAACAGAACCAGCCGGCGCACCTTGTCGGGCTGCTGCGCGGCATAGGCCAGTGACATCGCGGAACCCATGCAGTTGCCGACCAGCGTCACCGGCGCCAGGTTCAGGGTGTCCACCAGCGTCCCAACGACCTCCACGTACAACGGCAGCGTGTAATCCACGCGTGGCTTGTCCGACTCGCCGGAGCCGAGAAGATCGGGGGCAATGACGCGGTGTGACTTCGAAAAGTACGCAATCTGGTGATCCCAGATGCGGTGATCGGTACCACCGTTGTGCAAGAAAACCAGCGGCGGACCCGTGCCGGCTTCGAGATAACGGATCCGATGCCCTTTGAACTGGAACTCTTTCACGGTTCACCCCTTTTGCTTGAGCAAGCCCAGCAGATACGGCACCCCGAAGTAATGAATCTTGGAGCCGGCGACCTCGTACAGATGCGAGTAGAGCATCAGCAACACCTGCGTGGGCATCGCCGCGGCGACGAACTGACCCTCAGGATTTTGGACGGCGATGTAGCGTGCGCCCAGCAGGTGCAGCGGCTCGAAGATCAGCACAGTATAAATCACCACGCCCAGATACCACCAGCCCAGGTACCGTAACCCTGCACGGCCTTTGAGAAACAGCAGCGGCACGAGGACGCTCGCCATCGTGGCTATTGCGATAGCCGACAGAATCAGCGCGGTCTGGGAGAACATCGGTCGCGGCGATGTGATCGGATGGCCGGAAGCCACATAACCGATCACACTCGCGGACACAGCCATCAGCGCACAGATCGCCAGGTACGCCCGCCATTTCGCTTTATCGCCTCGAGAAACGAAGCACAGGTCGGCAAACCAGAACCCCATCATGCACAGCGTTCCGCCTTCGGTCATTCCCTGCAAAAGAACGGCCAGGCTCTGGGGCGGCGTTACCCCGAACACCGACAGGCTGAAGCCTTTGCCGCGCATCCCCACGGACTGCAGGATGATTTCGAGCGCGGTATGAAAGAAAACGCCGCTGGCGAACGCGATCAGATAGCGTTGATCCCGCCTCCGGCTCGCATAGTAAATCGCCACGCCAAGCACGATGACCGTGAGAACCAGGCGCATCTCGTAATACCCGGCATGATCAAAAGATCGGACAAGAAAGAAGTTCATTTCCAGTAAGCCTCGTTGGAACGGTGGGTACGCCACTTCGATTCGATTCTGCTGAACAGATCCAGCACCTTTTGATCGAGCGGCGACCCGACTTTGATCGGATCATCCAGCTCCAGGTACGGGTTGGTTTTCACATTATAGGCGGGCCAATGAGGCAATCCTTCGACATTCGGGTTTCCCGTTCTTGCAAACTGCGCCCAGTACGCGCTGACGGACTGCGCCAGGCGCCGGTCCGTGTCGTCGAACAGGTCGGAGGTGAGATCGGGGATGAGACTGAACGTGGAGCGGTAAGCGTCAGGGTTGCCGAAGACGTAAGGGATTTCCAGCGCGTGGAACGCTCCGTCATAGGCGCGCGCACCGGGCGGAACACGCGTGAACACATAGAGATAGGAGTCGGTTTTCGCCCGCTGCATGTCGCGTGCGTAACTTCTGGCCGGGGCGGCAAAACTGGCAGAATTCATAATGCTGCGGGCCGCGTGCACGCGTTCGTTCGTATCCTTGATCGGGAAGGTCGACATCACTCGTGTCGAATGCTCTTTGTTGGGAAACAGGCCACGAACCCAGCTTTCAAATACTCCGGCGGTCTGGGCGGACAGCGTCTTGCGCATCTGCACGGCGACTTCATTGGCATTGAACCCAATCAGGAGCGGAACCGCGTGTTGCTTCCCCGCCTCAAACAACACTCCGGGATCGTCCGGGATCGCCCACCCATCAACGGCAAACAGAATGGGCCAGAATCGGGGGCGCAAACCGCCATAAAGCGCCATGGTGTCGGTGCGCGCCAGCAGGGATTCGGCGCTTTTGGCCCGCAGCGCCGCCACGGGATCGGTCGTCTGGTCACCGACCAGTTTCCAGGCCAGGCGTTCGCCGTTTTCTTCCATTGACGGCAGGCCGTACCACGATTCACGCAGATGCGGGTTGGTCGCTTCGGCAAAACTTTCCGAGATGGCACGATGGAAAAGTCCTTTGGCGAGCGGCGAGATCATCAGATGGATCACGCTGACCGCCCCCGCCGACTCGCCGAAAATTGTGACGCGGCCGGGATCGCCGCCAAAGGAGGCGATGTTGCGCTGTACCCATTCGAGTGCAGCGATCTGGTCCAGCAGTCCGTAATTGCCCGAGACCCCGTGCGGGGATTCCCGTGAGAGCTGGGGATGGGCAAGGAACCCGAAGACCCCTAACCGGTAATTGAGAGTCACCACCACCACACCCTGACGCGCCAGGGCCTCTGCGTCGTACAGCGAGCCGGCGCCGAAAATCAGCCCGCCGCCGAAAATCCAGACCATGACCGGAAGTTTGTCGCCACTTTTCCTGGCCGGCGTCCAGACGTTGAGATAGAGGCAGTCTTCGCTCGTTTTCTCAGGCCCGGGGAAAGTCCCCAGACCTTTCTGCATGCAGCCGGGTCCGTATTCGGTGGCATTCCTTACGCCCGTCCAGGGCTTGACCGGTTGCGGCGGTTTCCAGCGCCGCTCACCGACCGGCGGAGCGGCAAAGGGGACGCCCTTGTAAATTCTGACGTCGCCCTGAGTGCGGGCCCACCCGCCCGAGAGCACCCCCGACTCAATCTCAATCCGGTCACCGATTGTGGCCTCGGGTTTGCCCCCCATGGCCCACGCCCCGTTCGTCAACGGCGTGACGGCCAGCAACAGCGCGCCGGCCACTCGCCGTTTCAGAACCATCCCCGTCCTGAGGCGGGCGTTCACTTCATTCCCCTCAGGTGCGGGCTGAATCTAAGGCGGCACGGGCCGCGGCCACGGATTCCAGCGTCGCCAGATCGTAGACCGCCTTGATCCCCATGCGAGTCTGTGTGAAGAAGAGGCCAATCAGCCCGCGCCCGAAATCAATCCAGCTGCACACACCGAACATGCCGCCATCAATGACCAGAATTGACTCCCCTTTTTCATCCCGCTCCATCAGGGCGACGCCGAGCCCATAGCCCTTCTGGTCACGGTAAGGCGATTTCTTGACGGGAACATTCCCGGCCTGGTCTTTGCAGATTTCCCGCACCGACGCTTCGGAGAGAACGCGCCGGGCACCGAATTGACCGCCGTGCACGATCATGGACAGAAACTTCGCATAGTCGTCGAGCGTGGAGCGCAACCCACCGCCGACGATCGTGATGCCGTCTGCGCCTTCGTTCAGTGCATTGCTCGGCATCAATTCAAATCCACCGCCCAGCTTTTTCGGTGCGTAGCGCTTGGCCACACGGCGCCGCTGTTCCCCCTGCGGATAAAAACTGGTGTCTTTCATTTCCAGCGGGTCCAGAATCCGCTTTTGCAGAAAAGCCCGGTACGGCTTGCCCGTCACCTTCTCGATGATGGCTCCGGTGACCGTCATGCCTTCGTTGCTGTACGCATACTGGGTGCCGGGCAAAGCCACCAACTGAGGGGCCCCATTGGCGTAGGCGCTCACGGAGTCGAACAGGCTCATATTCGGCTTGTTCAGAACCTTGAACTCAAGGCCCGGAGGAAATGCGTGCGTCTGCGACCAGCACTGCCTGATGGTCGGGTTGCCTTTCTGGTTCGATCCCTTTACGGGAATATCCCTCAAGCCCGGCAGGTATTTGCCCACGGGGTCGTCCAGTGAAATGAGGCCCTCTTCGACGGCCGTCATGAGTCCGGCGGCGGTGATCCACTTGGTCGCGGAGGCCAGGTGGCAAATCGTGTCGGTCTGCATCGGTTTTTTGTTTTCAATGTCGGCCCAGCCAAACGCTTCCTTGAAGAGCACCCGGTCCTGGTGCATCAGCAGCATCGAAGCGCAGGGCACCTTCTCGCGGTCCACTGCGCCTTGAAGCAGTTGCCTCAACGCGGTGAAGTCATGAGCAGCGGCCGCTTTCCGATCCACCGTCAGTGCGAACGGGACCGCTGCTTTCGGACCGGCCGCTTCCGCCGCTCCGAGTCTTTGCCAGGGGCTTGCTGCAAGGCCCAGCGTCGCGCCCACGCCCAATAACGCCTGTCGCCGGGTCATCTTTTGTATGGAACTCATAGGGGTTTTCTCCTGTTTTCAGGTGACCTGAAAGAATGCCACCGGCCCGCCATCCGCGAAACTGGATGCTTGCAGGCTCTTATTTCCACTGGACGTCCATCTCTCCGCCGGTATGGTGGTCTGGCCTGGCGGAGCGCAGCCAGATCTTGGCTGCATCATTGTCTTTGATGTAGGCGTCGAGAAAGGCGAGCGTCATCATTTCAATCCAGGCGTAATGCCGCGGATCATGCTTGGGCTCCTTCCGGGGAATCAGGGGATTCTCGGTATTCTGGCCTGTATAGGTAAGGTGGGTGGCACGCTCAATGATCACGTTGTATTTGTCGCCCGGCTTCAGGTGTTCATAGGCCTCATTGCGCCAGGTGTAGTCCTGACCCCGGCTGCCCCCATCGAGTGTTCCCGTCATGGTCATGAGCGGCAGGCTGATCGTGTCCCAGGAGTGCTTATGGGTACCGAAAAGACGGTCCTCGATGCCCTGGGTTCCCATCGCGATGGCGGCCTTGAATCGCCCGTCAGGCATGGAGAACGCGGCGTTACCCTCATAACTGAAGACCAGGCCTGCTGCCGTCATGGTGGTATAAGCGCCGTAGGAGTGACCGGTCATGGCGATTCTTTTGGCGTCAATCCGGCCCTCCAGCACAGGGTGCCCATGGCCCCCGGCGAGGATCTTGTCAAGAACGAACCGCACATCCCCGACGCGCAGGACGACATTCTTCCGCTGCTTGATGGCTTCCGTCAGGGCGGCCGGACCCACGACGTCCGGACCGCTTCCCGGATGATTAAACGTCACGACCACATAACCGTGGCTTGCCCACGCCCGTCCGAGATACGAGTAGCCTTTATAAGAGCCCCCGAGTCCCGGCGAGAACAACACCAGCGGGAGCGGCCCCAGCATGTCCTTGGGCGAATAGACGAGGGTGTTGATCGTCCGTCCGCGTGAGCCGTCTTGCCAAACGATTTCCTCGACGGTGAATGGCACGGGTCCGACAGCCGCTGTGTAGCTTGTGTCCGCGGGTTCACGCTTCTGGCTTGCGCACACAGGGCCAAAGGTGCCGGTTATAAGCACAAGAAGGCCGAGGCAAAGCGCGAGCTCACCCAGCGGGACGAAGTTTTTCAGGTTTTGCATTTCATATCCCCTCGGTCTGTTCACGGCTTCATCGCATTGAGGATCGAGGACAATTCGTAGTAGAGGTGCTTGCTCTTGGTCAGTTTGTCTTTAAGCAGAAGAAAGCCGCCGTACCCCGCCTGTGTGTGGATCCACGGAACGGCCCCATACGCACCGGCGCAGCTGAATTGTACCGGTCTCTTTTTTTCATCAAGCCCGTCAATCCACCAGGTGAGGCCGTAGGCATAATTGTTGTGGAGGGGCGTGAAAGGAGCCCCTTGAGACTGGTCCTTCTGCATCTCGGCCACCGAGGTTTCGGACAGCACCCGGCGACCCTTGTACACCCCGCGGGTCAGATACATCTGCAGCAGATTGCCGTAGTCCTGCAGCGCGCAACTGCCGCCGCCGCCCACCCGGGGATTTTTATTCTTCGCAGTACCGTAGTTGAACGTTTTCATCTCCAGCGGACCGGTGACGCGCTGCTCGAACAGGGTCGCCCAGTTCTGGCCCGTTGCAACTTCTGCAATCCGCCCCATGAGGTGATAGGAGACGGCGGGTTGATAGTTTTGTTTGGAGCCGGGAGGAAATTGAACGGTATCCTCCCGGGCGATGATGTTGACGCATTCCTCCAGTGTCATGCCGTTGCCATCCCGCTGCTCCGGCATGGGAATGCACTGGTGGCTGAACGGCAGACCGTGGGTCTGGGCCATCAGCTGACGAACCGTGATCGCTCCGCGCACCGTGCCGAATTTGGGCAGGTATTTCCGGACAGGGTCGTCCAGCGCAATCAACTGGTCGTCCACCAGGGACATCATGGCCGTGGCCGAGGCGATCTTCGTCGCCGAGGCCAGCAAATGGGCCGTCTCGGTCGTGTCGGCACCGAAGGCTTTTTTGTAC
>JAKEEJ010000051.1 GCA_022616655.1 Nevskiales bacterium
GCTTAGACTCACTAAGCGGCGCACCTCGCGCCTAGTCTGGCGCGTTTCTGGGAAGCAACGCAGCGATCGGATAATTGTTAACAGGCCCTAACCATTACCGTACGGCGGCGACCGCAGGGTTGCGCTCCGGGCCACCGGACGCCAACCGCTCTCATCGGACGGCAGGCTGTTCTTTGATCTTGTACTGGCGGATCTTCTTGCGCAGCGTGGCACGGTTGAGCCCCAGAATGGCCGCGGCCCGCGACTGGTTTCCGGCGCAGTACTGCAGCGTGGCCTTGAGCAGCGGCGGCTCAACCTGGTCGAGAATCATCCCGTAAAGGTCTTTGGGGGCGTGCCCGTTCAAGGCTCGGAAATACTGTTCCAGACTGCTCGACACGTAGTGATTGAGGGGTTTTACCGGGGGCGTTTTCTTCGCGGGCATTTGCGGGTTCTCGGGCGGTGGTGGCGCGCGTCTCGTTGCGGAAATTAACGAGGGCGGAAATCATACTCCCATCCCCGCAGTCGAAAAAGCACTGCCCGTCGCAATCGCAACTGCCGGGTCGCTGTCAAGACTTGCGCTGGCCATCGATTCGTATCCAGCCCTCCCGTTCCAGAGGTGGCCCAAAGAGAATCCACGGGGCGTAGGCGTCCTGCACCTCGCCGGCCTGCGACGACAGCAGACCGGCCAGCACGAGCCGGCCACCGGGCGCAAGGCAGCCCGACAATCGGGGGGCCAACTCCACCAGCGGTCCCGCCAGAATGTTGGCCAGCACCACATCGTGTGCGCGCGGCGTGAAATCCGCCGTGCCCTGCACGCGCAGCCGGTCGGCGACGCCGTTTTCCGCCGCGTTCTCGCGCGTGGCGATCAGGGCCTGCGGGTCCACGTCCACCGCGGTGGCCCACGCCGCGCCGAGTTTGAGCGCGGCAATGGCCAGCAGACCGGAACCGCAACCGTAGTCCAGAACGGTTTTGTTCTGCAGCGTGCCGCGGGCCAGCCAGTCCAGACACAAGGCCGTGCTGGGATGGGTGCCGGTACCAAATGCCAGACCGGGATCCAGCCGCACGGTCACGGTGCCCGGCTCGTACACGGTCCTTTCGCGTGGACAGACCCACAGCCGTTCGCCAAATTTGAGGGGCGGACAGTCCCGGAGCCAGACCCGCACCCAGTCCTGATCCTCCAGGATCTCGGTCGTGAGGTGCAGCGCGGCACCGTCGGGCAGATCGCGACGCAAGGCTTCCGCAACCGGCGTCAAGGAATGAGCGGCCGGAAACAGTCCCAGGGTTTCCGTTTCCGGCCACAGGGGCGTGGCGCCCGGCGGCGGCTCCAGTACCGGCGCATCGGCTGCGTCGCGCCAGATGACCGAAACCGCGCCGTGTGCAAACAGAACCTCCTCGGCGAATTCGGGATGTCGCGTCGGCACCTTGAGTTGAATCCAGGGCATGCCGTGTCACACCGCTGCGGCGGCCCTACCCGTTCTCATTCCAGTTTTGCAGCAATTCGTCCAGGTAGTGGATGTGGTGCGCCCCGCGCCGGAAGACCTCGTCCTGCAAAATGCGCTGCTGCAACGGCAGGTTGGTCTGGATGCCTTCCACAATCATTTCGGACAGGGCGGTCTGCATGCGTGCGATGGCGGCGGCGCGGTCGCTGCCGTGCACGATCAGCTTTCCGATCATGGAATCGTAATTTGGCGGCACGTGGTACCCGGCATAGACGTGCGAATCCACGCGCACGCCGGGGCCGCCCGCGGCGTGGTATTTCTTGATTTCTCCCGGCGAGGGGATGAACCGCCGCGGGTCTTCGGCGTTGATGCGGCACTCGATGCTGTGCCCCTGCGGCTTCAGCTGCTCCTGCCTGAGCGTCAGCGGTTCTTCGGCCGCGATACGGATCTGCGCCTTGATCAGGTCCACGCCCGTGACCATCTCGGTGACCGGATGCTCAACCTGGATGCGGGTGTTCATTTCGATGAAGTAGAACTGCCCCTGCTCGTACAGGAATTCCATCGTGCCCGCGCTGCGGTAGCCGATGCGCCGGCACGCCTCCACGCAGAGGGCGCCGATGCGCTCCCGCTGAGCCGGCTCGATGCCCGAGGCGGGGGACTCTTCCAGTACTTTCTGGTTGCGGCGCTGCATGGAGCAGTCGCGCTCGCCAAGATGGACGACGTGGCCGCGCGCATCCGCGAGCACCTGGATTTCGATGTGGCGCGGCGTCTCCAGGTATTTTTCCAGGAACACGCTGCTGTCGCGGAACGCGGCCTGCGCTTCGGTGCGGGCCAGATGGATTTTCGGAATCAGTTCCTCCTCGTTGCGCACCACGTGCATGCCGCGCCCACCGCCGCCCGCCGCCGCCTTGATCAAAACCGGATAACCCGTGGCGCGGGCGGCGGTGCGACACGCGGCGTCATCGTCGGGCAGGACGCCTTCGGAGCCCGGCACGCAGGGCACTCCGGCGGCGATCATCTCGGCCTTGGCGCTGGTCTTGCCGCCCATCAGCCGGATCGTTTCCGAGCGGGGGCCGATGAACACAAAGCCGCTTTTTTCAACGCTCTCGGCGAAGTCGGCGTTTTCGGACAGGAACCCGTACCCCGGATGGATGGCGTCGGCCTGTGCGATCTCCGCCGCGCTGATGATGGCGGCCATGTTCAGATAACTCTTGGCCGCCGCCGGCGGCCCGATGCACACCGCCTCGTCGGCCAGCAGCACGTGCTTGAGGTCGCGGTCCGCCGTGGAGTGCACCGCCACGGTCTGGACGCCCAGCTCCCGGCAGGCGCGCAGGATACGCAGGGCAATCTCGCCGCGGTTGGCGATGAGGATCTTCTTAAACACGGGAGACGGGAGACGGGAGGAGGGAGGCGTAAAAAATCGGCAACGCCACAGGATTATTTCTGTTGCGCCTCTCGCCTCTCGCCTCTCGCCTCACGTGTTATGTCGGTTCAATCACAAACAGCGGCTGATCGAACTGTACCGCCTGTTCGTTCTCCGCCAGGATCTCGATGACCACGCCGGAGACGTCGGCTTCAATCTGATTGAGCATCTTCATCGCCTCGATGATGCACAGCGTCTGTCCCTGCTTGACGGTCTGTCCCACGTCCACAAACGCTTTTGCGCCCGGCGAGGGCGAGCGGAAAAACGTGCCGACCATGGGGGATTTCACGACGTGGCCCCGGGTGAGCGCGATGATCTTGTCGGCCGCGCCGGGCGGCGCCGCCGTGGGAACGGCCGCGGCCGGCACAGGCGGCGGCGGGACCGCCATGGCCGGTGGCGCGTACTGCAGGACGGGGGCCGCCGCGCTCGCCGCGGTGCGGCAGATCCGTACAGACTCTTCGCCTTCCTTGACCTCGATTTCGGCAATGCCGGACTGCTCCAGCAAATCAATCAGGGTTTTGATCTTGCGTAGATCCATGCCCGTGGCTCAGTGATTAATGGGTGGACGAAATCTGGGCGTGCGCGGCCAGCAAGGCCAGGCGGTAACCCTGTGCGCCCAGGCCGACAATCACGCCGCGCGCAATGTCGGACAGATACGAGTGCCGCCGGAACGGTTCGCGCGCGTAGGTGTTGGACAGGTGAATCTCAATGAACGGAATGCTGACGGCCAGCAGTGCGTCGCGCAGGGCCACACTGCTGTGGGTATAACCGGCCGGATTGATGAGAATAAAACTCACGCCCTCGCTCTTGGCTTTGTGAATGCGGTTGACCAGCTCCCCTTCGTGGTTGCTCTGGTAAGTCTGCAGGCGGTGTCCCAGGCGCTGCGCTTCCGTGCCCAGGTCGGCTTCAATCTGAACGAGGGTTTTTGCACCGTAGTGCTTGGGTTCGCGGCTCCCCAGGAGGTTAAGGTTGGGGCCGTTTATAAGGAGGAGTTCGCTCACGAGAACCGACAGTTTGATCTGGAACGTGAGTGTGCCAGACCCGGGTTTTTCTGTATAGATGACAACCGTTAAGCGCGAGTTGCGCGAGGATAATGGCTGGGGCTATCAGGTGGAGAGGTATTTGCTCAGCCAGTCTTGCAGTCTGGCGGGCGACAGTTCGCCGGAGATACGTTCCAGAATTTTCCCGTCGGGTGCAATCAGAACCGAGAATGGAAGTGCGCCGACGGTATCCCCCAGGGCCTCCATGGCGGACACCACATCCGCATCACCCACCAATAGCGGGTAATTGATGGCGTAGCGCTGCTGGAACCGTTGCACCGACTCCGGTTGATCCAGCGCGGCGCCCACAATCTGAAAGCCGCGGGCGCCATATTCGCTCTGAGTTGTCACCAGCAGCGGGATTTCTTTGAGGCAGGGCGTGCACCAGGTGGCCCAGAAATTGAGCAACAGCAGCTTGCCTTCCCATTCCGAGAGCCGGTATTGCCGGCCGTTCAAACCCCGGAACTGCAGATCGGGCCGGACGGCGGCGACGGTCGCGCCGGCGGGTTCGGCCGGCCAGAAGCGATACGTGAGAAAGCCGCCCACCGCGCTGACCAGACACAGCACGAGCAGAATCCCTGCGCGGCGCCATTTCAACGCCGGGCCTCCAGCGTCCGGGTCTGGATCGGATAGCACAGGCCGGCGTCGGCGCAGCCCTGGTAGGACACGGTCAGTTTTACCGTGCGCGCACGAGAAGTCAGCGGCAACTCGGTCCGCAGCGCGCCGCGGTAAATTTCGGTCACTCCAAAATGCTCGTCCTGATGTTTTTCCGCCGCCGGTAACACGGCACTGCCGAGCGGGACGCCGGCAGGCTCGGTGAGCGTAAATTGCAGGCGGTCCCGGTACAGGTAATAGCCTTTGGCGATGCGCCAGGATATTTCCAACCGGCCCTCGCGCCATTCCAGAGGTTGCAATTCAAAGGCCCGATCCACCGGAAGAAAATCCGGCGGCTGGTTTTTTTGTGGCAGCAGCCCGTCGGCGGCCGACACCGATCCGGTGCACAACAGCGCGGTCAGGACCCACAAAACGAGACTTCGCACGGATTTCAGCGGGTGGATTCGGCGATCCAGTCGAGATAGGGCGTGTGCCCCTGGTCCACGGAGACCGCAATCACTTCCGGAAGTTCGTACGGATGGCGTTTGAGCACGGCCTGCTTGAGTGCCACAAAACGGCTGCGGGTCGTCTTGACCACCAGCAGGGTTTCCGCGTCCTGCTGCACGGCGCCCTTCCAGCGATACACCGAGTGCACATTGGGGACCCGGTTCACACACGCGGCCAGCCGCTCCTCCACCAGTGCCTGCGCCAGTGCTTCCGCCTTGTCGGGCGGGCAGGTGATCAGCACCACCAGCGCGTCGTGAGTTGCGTTCACAGGCCTTTAATGAGAATGTCCACCGGCGCCGTGCACGTGGCCGTGGAGCACCTCTTCGGCCGTGGCCTCGCGGACCTGCGCTATTTCCACCTGGAAATTGAGCCGCTGGCCGGCCAGTGCGTGATTGCCGTCCACGGTCACCAGGTCACCGGTGACGGCGACAACGGACACCAGCCCTGGACCGTGCGCACTTTCGGCGTGCAGGCGCATGCCCGGTTTGAGTTCGCGCAGGCCCTTGAAAGCACGCCGCGGGACCTGCTGGACCAGCGATTCGTCACGCGGGCCGTAGCCTTCCTCGGGCGGCACGGTCACGGAAACCTTGTCGCCCCGCTGCTTTCCTTCCAGAGCCTTCTCCAGTCCGGGCACGAGGTTGCCCACACCATGCAGATAGACCAGCGGGTCGCCGCCCGCCGAAGAATCCAGCACCATGCCGCCGTCGTCGGTCAGGGTGTAATGAATGTGTACCACACGGTGGGCAGCGATGTGCATGATGGATTTCCTGCGATGACCGGTCCGGGCGGCGGCCATCCTAATCGAATCATCGGTACAACGCGAAGGGCCATTTTGATCTACCGGGAACCGGTTAAAATCCGGGCGCGTATCCGGAGATCACCGTACCGAGTGTCCGCTCACATGACGCCCGCCACCGTCTCAATGTCACCCCAGAGTTCTGCCACCGAATCCGCCGTTCAGGACCCTGCGCGCCCGCCCGCCGGGGCCGCGCGCGATCGCCTGGAGTGGAACAAGCTCCGCAAGCGCCTGCGGCGCCAGGTGGGCCAGGCCATCCAGGACTATCGCCTGATTGAAAGCGGCGACCGCATTCTGGTGGCGTTGTCCGGCGGCAAGGACTCCTGGACGATGCTGGACCTGCTGCGGGACCTGCGCGCGGCGGCGCCGGTGCCGTTCGAGCTGGTGGCGGTCAATCTGGATCAGAAACAGCCGGGCTTCCCGGAGCACGTCATTCCCGATTACTGCCGCGCCCACGGCATTCCGTTCCAGGTCATCGAACAGGACACCTACAGCGTGGTCAAGCGCGTCATCCCCGAAAACAAAACCCTGTGTGGATTGTGTTCGCGCCTGCGCCGCGGGGCCCTGTACCGCTTCGCCCGGGAGAACGGATTCACCAGGATCGCGCTCGGCCATCACCAGGACGACATCGTGGCGACGTTTTTTCTGAACCTGTTTCACGGCGGAAAACTCAAGGCCATGCCGCCCAAGCTGCTGTCGGACGACGGCGCCAACGTCGTCATCCGGCCGCTGGCGTATTGCCGCGAGCGCGACATTGCCGAGTACGCGCAGGGGCGCGGCTTTCCCATCATTCCGTGCAACTTGTGCGGTTCGCAGGACCATCTGCAGCGCAAGCAGGTGCGCAAGATGATGGACGATTGGGAAAAGCAGCACCCGGCGCGCCTCGAGCAGATTTTTTCCGCGTTGACGAATGTCGCGCCGTCGCAACTGGCCGATCCCCGGCTGTTTGATTTCGCCGCGCTCGGCGCGCGGGAAACGGGCACGCATAACGGGCTGATGCCGGAACAAAACTCCAGGATCGGAGGTAACCCGTGATGAGAACAAACCCCGTGCGGTGGCTGCTGCTTGCGGTGTGCGTGCTGTCAGGCACGGCGCACGCCGACAGCCGTGCGCCCTTTTTGTGGGAGGTCCAGGGTCCCGAAGCCCGGCATTATCTGCTCGGCTCCTTGCACCTGCTGCCGGATTCGGCCTATCCGCTGCCGGACGCGCTGACCGCGGCGTACGCCGCCACGCGTCACCTGGTGCTGGAAACCGATCCGGCGGCGCTGGCCTCCGCAGAATTCCAGACCCGCATGCTGAGCGCCGCACTCGACCCTCGTCCCGGCGGAATCAAAGCGCAGATTGGCGCGCCGCTGTACGAACGCCTGCAGAAACAGGCGCAGGTCCTGGGCCTGCCGGGTTCCGTCTGCGACACGTTCCGGGCCTGGCTCTGCGCGACAACGCTGGAGCTTTATCCCATGCTCCGGGCCGGATGGGATCCGCAACACGGCCTGGATCAGCACTTTTACGATAAAGCCCGGCGGGACGGTCGAGTCATTTCCTGGCTGGAATCGCCGGACCAGCAACTGACGATGCTGACCGGGATGCCGGATGCGCTGTCC
>JAKEEJ010000052.1 GCA_022616655.1 Nevskiales bacterium
CCCCACGAACGTGGGGAGAGGGCTGGGGTGAGGGGTTCTAGCAGATACCCCCTCACCCTAACCCTCCCCCCCATTCTGGGGGAGAGGGGATTTCTTCTTAAGGCAGTGCTATTGGGGACAGCGGTATATCAGCGCTCAAGGAATTAACTGTTGCCTTCACCGTAACCGCCGCGGTGCCGTGCGCCGTGGAAAACATCCAGCAGATGAATGAGTCCGGGCAGCAGGGCCGCGACGGTTTCTTCCGCGCCGCGCCGGCTGCCGGGAAACGTGACGATCAGCGTGTTGCCGGAGAATCCGGCGATGCCGCGCGAGAGCATGGCGTACGGGGTGCGGGCCTGACCGAAGCTGCGCGCGGCTTCCATCAGCCCGGGGACTTCGAGGGTGAGCAGGGGGCGAACGGTTTCCACCGTCCGGTCGCGCGGACCGAGTCCGGTGCCGCCGACGGTGGCGATGACGCTCACGCTCCGTTCCAGATGCGTTTTCAAACACGGCGCCAGCCGTTCGGGTTCATCCGGCAGCACCTCGTACGCCACGGGATCAAAACCGGCGGACTGGAGCGCGGTTTGCACCGCGCGGCCGGCCGTGTCGGGCTTGCGGCCGGAGGCGACCGTGTCGGACAGCACGATGACCGCGGCGCTGACCGGACGCGCGAGCCGGCGGTGAAACTGCGATTGGCCGCCGGTTTTCTCCAGCAGGCGCAGCTCGGAAATCCGCATCTGTTCCTGCGGCACGTGCGGCTTGAGCATGTCGTAGGCACAGAGCGCGGCGATGCTCACGGCCGTGAGCGCTTCCATTTCCACGCCCGTGGCCGCGAGGGTGCACACCGTGGCGGTGATCGCCAGTCCCGTCGGCGTGCATTGCACGTCAATATCGGTGTTGAGGATGGGCAGCGGGTGGCAGTGCGGCAGCAGCTCCGGCGTTTTTTTGACGGCCATCAATCCGGCAATCCGCGCCGCTTCCCGCACGTCGCCCTTGTCCACCTGCCGGTCACGCACGAGGGCCACGGCGGCGGGCGGCAATATCAGTGTGCCGGCTGCGCGCGCCGTGCGCAGGGTGCTGGATTTGAGCGTCAGGTCCTGCACGGCTACCCGTGTTTTCCGGCACGCGCCGAAACCGGTGCGTGATCGTGATGTGCGTGGGGAAGCTGCGCATCCTCCGCGGAGATACAGCAGCCGGTAACAAAGGCGCGACCCCCATCGGCAAAAAATTCCTCTTTCCAGATCGGGACCTGGTGCTTGACCGCGTCCACGGCGAATTGCGCGGCGGCAAAGGCTTCGCGCCGGTGCGCGGCGCGCACGACGGCGTAGATGGCGGCGTCGCCAACCTTCAGTTTCCCGATGCGGTGCACGATCCGGCAGCTGCTCACGCCGAAACGCCGGCAGGTGTCGCGCTCAATCTCCGCGATGAGTTTTTCGGCCAGCGGCGCATACGCGCTGTACTCGAGTGCGACCACCGCGCGGCCCTCGTTGTGATGGCGCACGGTGCCGCCAAACACCACCAGCGCGCCGCAGTCCGGCGACGCCGTGTCTTCCAGCAGTTCCGCCAGTTCGAGGGCGGGTGTGCGCAAGGCGCTCATGGCAGGCTCAACCGCCGGACACGGGCGGCAGCACCACCAGCGTGGCGCCTTCCACCAGCGTCGCATCGCGGGATAGCAGCACGTCGCCGCAGGCAAACGCACAGCGTGGCAGTTCGTCGCGCAGCTCGGGGAAGCGCTGCGTCAAGGCGGTCAGCGCGTCGTCCACGACGCTGCCGGCGGGCAGTTGCAGGGCGTGCGCGGCGGCGCCGGTGACGCGCCGCGCCACGCCCCAACACTCAACCGTCACGTGCATCCTCAGCCCCCGAGCCGGTGCATGCTGATGGACCGCTCGACGTAGCCGGGTCGTGCTGCGTAACCGGCGTCTTTGTCCCACACCGCGCGGCGGATGCGCGCGCGCAATGCATCGTCGTCGGCGCCCGTCCGCAGCGGTTCGCGCAGCGCGACGCCCTGACGCGAGAACAGGCAGGGGTACAGCTCGCCGGTGGCGGTCAGGCGCACGCGGTCGCATTGGGCGCAGAACGGCGCGGAAATGGTGGAGATGATGCCGATCAGGCGCCGGCCGTCCAGCAGGTACTCGGTGGCGGGATCGTGGCCGCGCGGGACGCGCTCAACCGAATAACGGGTGGCCAGCGCCGCGAGGATTTCGTCTTCGCGCACCACCCGTTCGGGCGTCCACTGGTTGCTGCCGTCCAATGGCATGAATTCGATGAAACGCAGGGTGAGGCCCTCCGCCACCGCCCATTCGGTCAGCGGCAGAATTTCGTGTTCGTTGTAGCCGCGGATCAGCACGCAGTTCACTTTGACCGGCAGACCGGCGGCGCGTGCCGCCGCGATGCCTTCGAGGACCGGGTCGACACGCCCGCGCGTCAGGGCCGTGAAGGTTTCCGGCGTGCGGGCGTCCAGACTCACGTTGAGGTCGTCGAGCCCCGCGGATTTCAGCGGCGCGGCCAGACGTGACAGGCGCACACCGTTGCTGGTCATGCTGAGCCGCTGCAATCCCAGGGGCCGCAGAGTCTGCAGGGCCGAGACGCATTCCAGGACGTCGGGCCGCAGCAGGGGTTCGCCGCCCGTCAGCCGGATCTGGGCGAGGCCCAGCGCGCCGACGAACAGACGCGCAACGCGCGTCAATTCCTCCTGCGTCAGCAGTTCCGTGCGCGGCAGCCAGCGCGGGTGCTCGGGCATGCAATACAGGCAGCGCAGGTTGCAGCGGTCGGTGAGCGACAGGCGCAGCTTGCGTTTGGTCCGGTCGAAGCGGTCGCGCAGCGCGCCGGTCTGAACCGGGGAAAGTACGGAGGGGTTCATGGAGGTGGATTGTTACAGGCCCCAACCAATGCCGCCATGTCATTGAGATTGACCAGCGGACCCGGCCGGCAGGCAACGGCGGGACGGTGGCGCTGCTGCCAGCGCCCCATCGCGCGGCCGCCGCCGCGCAGATAGCCGCGCAGATCGCCGGCCAGGTCGCGGCGCAGCAGACAGCAGGTGGGGTGTGCACGTTCGCCGTCGTGCAGCACGGCCAGGTTGGAATTTTCCGCCCGCTGCGCGGCTTGCAGGTGTTGCCGCAGATCGCGCGGCAGGTGCACGGCGTCGCAGGGCACGCACAGCAGCCAGTCGTACGGTGCCGTTTCCAGCAGGCGCAACAGTCCCGCAAGGGGACCTTGCCCCAGCGTGTCGCTGACCACGGGCCAGCCGAGTGCGGCGTAGCGCGTCAGGTTGCGGTTGGCCGAGATCGTCACTTCGTCCACCTGCGGCACGAACCGCTCCAGCACGTGCGCGATGAAGGGACGCTGCCGGTACAGCAGCCAGCCCTTGTCGGTGCCGCCAAAGCGCCGGCCTTCGCCGCCGGCCAGAATTCCGCCGCTGATACGCATCGGTGCGGGCATGGACGCTCCATAACGGACGGGGTTGCATCGTAGCAACTCCTGTGCCAGACGTTCCGGCAGAACAACACGAATGGTGCGCCTGCACAGCGCATGAGCGCACCGTCACCGTGCAAATTCGTATGAGACTGCCCATTCCGGGTGCGCACCGGACTGGCACGGGCTTTGCCGGATGTTCTGCATGTCACGCACGACGGTTCTTATCTTTGGAACGCTGGACAGGCTGCGGGGACCGCTCGAATCCGCCCTGCGGGCGAACGGATACCGGGCGCTGTACGCCGTTGCGGACGGCGTTCCCCTGGAACAGCAGATCAAAACTCTGCAGGCGGACGTGGCGCTGAAGTACACCGACGTTCCGGCGCGTCAGGCGCTGGAAAGTCTCGCGGGACAGTGCCCGCGCCCGTCTGTGCCGGTCGTGCTGTTTTGCGCCGCCGACATTCCGGACAGTACCGACAGTGCTGAACAGCTGCGGACGGCGGTGCAGGCCGGGGTAAGCCCCTATGTGATTGAAGCGCCGACGCCGGCCGTTCTGCGTTCCCTGATTGAAGTGGCGATTGAAAATTTCCGCGGTCTGAAGGCTTTGCACGGCAAGCTGAACGAAGCCCGCCAGGCGCTGGCCGACCGCCGGGTCATTGACGACGCCAAGTGCTTGCTGATGGAGCGTGACGGCTTGCGTGAAGCCGACGCGTACCGGCGCCTGCGCCGGCTGGCGATGAACCGCGGTCAGCGCATGGCGCACCTGGCCCGTACCCTGCTCAATGCTTCCGGCGGTGGAGGAGTTGGCACAGATTTTGGTGGATGATCCGGCGGTGACCGTCGCGTCCTTGAATGGACAGCCCGACGATGGGTGAACGGCGGCGACTGAATTTTTTATGGACAACGGCGTCCTGACGCGCAAGCGGGGATGCCGTTTTTTTTGGCCGCAACGATGCGGCGTTTTTTCTCAACATTCCGAGGGAGATATTTTTATGACAAGGAAGAAGCTTGCTGCCGCGGTGCTGATCGCCTGCGTGTCCTTGACGGCGCTGAGCACGCGGGCCGCGGATTCATTGGCCAATCTGCCGGCGGCCTTGACGGGTGGCGCACCCAGCGTGGACATCCGTCTGCGCACCGAGCATGTGGACAACGAAGGGGCCGCTCCGGTCATTGACGACTCGACCGCTTCGACGGTGCGGGCGCGGCTGGGGTACTCCACCGGCAAATGGAACGATTTCGGTCTGGGTCTGGAGTACGAAACCGTATCTGCCTTCGACAAGCTGGACTACAACAGCACGCTGAACGGACAGGCGACACGGCCGATCATCGCCGATCCCACCGGCACCGAAGTCAATCAGGTGTGGCTGCGCTACACGGGCCTGCCGAAGACCACGCTGGGCTATGGTCGCCAGCGCCTGCTGCTCAACAACCACCGGTTTCTGGGCAATGTCGGCTGGCGCCAGAACGAACAGACCTATGACGGCGCCAGTGTCGCCAACAAGAGCGTGAAAGATCTGGACCTGAGTTATTACTTTCTGACCAACGTCAACAGCATCTTTACCACCAACTTCCCGCTGCACGGTCACGTGCTGGGAGCGAACTACGGCACCCGTCCGGCCTGGAAGATCGCGGCCTACGGCCTGTGGCTGGACTTTGATGCCAGCGTTACGGCGGTCAATCGCATAGACAACGCCACCTATGGCCTGCGGGTATTTGGCGCGCCGGCGCTCGCGGACAAGGTCAAGCTCCTGTACGCCGTGGAATATGCAACCCAGGACGATTACAAGGATTCAGCGTCCACCGTGGTGGACGCTGATTATCTGCTCGGCGAACTGGGTGTCGAATTGCACGGCATACAGGCCAAGCTCGGTTACGAAGAACTGGGCGCCAACAGTACCGGTACCTTCGCCTTCCAGACACCGCTCGCCACGCTGCATGCCTTCAACGGCTGGGCGGACCTGTTCCTCACGACACCGGCCACCGGTCTGGAGGATCTGTATGGCAGCGTATCCGGCACGCACGGCGCCGTGAACTGGGCGGTGGTTTATCACGAATTTTCGCCCGAGACCGGCGGCGGAACCGACTACGGTTCGGAGTGGGATGCCCTGGCGGGCTACAAATTCAACAAGCAGCTGTCCGCCTTGGTGAAGTGGGCCGACTATGACGCCGAGGGTTTCAACGTGGATACCGAGAAGGCCTGGCTGCAACTGGAATACAAGTTCTGATTTTTGGGGAACGAGGCTTTCGAGGTCTCCATGAACAGGCGCGCACCGGTCGTCATCGTCGGCACAGGGCCGGCCGGTGTGCGCGTGGCCCAGGATCTGCACCGGCGCGCGCCGACCCGGAACATCGTGCTCTACGGCGCCGAACCCTGCGAGCCGTAC
>JAKEEJ010000053.1 GCA_022616655.1 Nevskiales bacterium
AGTCGTAAATCTCGGTCACGGTGCCGACGGTGGAGCGTGGATTGTGGGACGTGGATTTCTGTTCAATGGAAATGGCCGGCGACAGGCCTTCGATCGAATCCACGTCGGGCTTCTGCATCATGGAAAGAAACTGCCGTGCGTAGGCCGACAGCGATTCCACGTAGCGCCGCTGGCCTTCGGCGTAGAGCGTGTCGAAGGCCAGCGACGATTTGCCGGAACCCGACAGGCCGGTAATGACAATCAACCGGTCACGCGGCAGATCCAGGCTGACGTTCTTCAGGTTGTGGGTGCGGGCACCGCGGATACGGATGAAGTCCATGAGATACGGCAGAGCTTGAGCCAATCCCCTACTATAAGAAAGCCGCGCATCATGTGCGCGTTTCCTGAATCCCCCAACTTTCAAGAAATCCATGAACGCACTGGAATGGCGCGCCACCGGCGTCCTGTCGCTGATCTACGGTCTGCGCATGCTCGGGATGTTCATGATTCTTCCGGTATTTGCTCTGTACTGCCGGGAGTTGCCGGGCGGCGCAACGCCCCTCCAGATGGGGCTCGCCGTCGGTATTTACGGCCTGACCCAGGCCCTGCTTCAGATTCCACTGGGCCTGCTGTCAGACCGCATCGGCCGTCTACCGGTGATTATCGGTGGCATGTTGATGTTCGCCGCCGGCAGTGCGGTGGCGGGGCTGTCGCAGGACATCGAATGGATCATCGCCGGTCGTGCGCTGCAGGGTTGTGGGGCTGTGGCGGCCGCGGTCACAGCGCTGCTGACCGATGCCACGCGCGAATCGGTGCGCATGCGCGCCATGACCATTCTCGGTATCGGCATGGGCCTGTCGTTCGGTATTGCACTGGTATTGGGGCCGATTCTGTCGGGCTGGATCGGTGTGAACGGCATCTTCCTGTTGACCGGAATACTGGCCGTGCTGACCTTGCCTTTGATCCTGTTGGGTGTTCCCCATGTTCCTGTCGCGACTCCGGCCATGGCCGGTCATTTCCGTCGGGTGCTGACGGCTCCCGATCTGCGTCGCCTCAATCTGGGCATCTTTCTGCTGCACGCCACGCTGACCAGTCTTTTTATCGCCGTGCCATTTTCGCTCGAGGCCGCCTTCCATCTGCCCGCGTCCCGGCATTGGCTCGTGTATCTGCCGGTATTGGTGTTCTCGGCCGCGCTGGTGTTTCCGCTGATCCGCTGGAGCGAAAGCCGGGCGTGTATCCAGAAGACCTTTCTCGGTGCTGTCATTGCGGTGATGGGAGCACTGGCGCTGGCGGCGGTCGGTGCCGGTACGCGACCGGTGCTGCTGGCGGCCCTGCTGGTTTTCTTTCTGGCATTCAATTACCTGGAGGGATTCCTGCCCGCGCAGGTCTCGCGCCTGGCTCCGGCGGGTCACCGGGGCGCCGCGCTCGGGTTATTCTCCACCGCCCAGTTTCTGGGCAGTTTTGCCGGCGGCTTGCTCGGCGGCTGGGCGCTGGGCTGGGGCGGGGTGTCTGGAGTGTTTGCGATGGGAGCGCTGTTGCCGTTAGTCTGGCTGGGCTTCGCATACCGTTTGCGCCCGACGCTGAATAACCGGGTGAGTCCACAGGGAGAATGATCATGGCTCGCGGCATCAACAAAGTGATTCTGATTGGCAATCTTGGCAAGGATCCGGAAACCCGGTCGCTGCCTTCGGGAGAGGCCGTGACCAACATCACGCTGGCCACCTCGGACGTCTGGAAGGACAAGCAGACGGGCGAACAGAAGGAAAAGACCGAGTGGCACAACATTGTCTTCTTCCGGCGGCTCGCCGAAATCGCGGCGCAATACCTCAAAAAAGGCCAGTCCGTGTACATCGAAGGCGCGTTGCGCACGCGCAAATGGCAGGACAAAGAAGGCCGGGACCGTTACACCACGGAAATTGTCGCCAACGAAATGCAGATGCTGGGTGGCAAACCCAGCGGCGGCACGGCGAATTACGACCGCGGCGGGGAAGGGGTTGCCAGGAAGCAGGAATCCGGCACCGCCGAGCCCACACCGGCAGCGGCCGACAAGGAGTTCGAGGACGACGACATTCCGTTCTGACGGTGGGCAGACCGCGCCTGACGGGCATGCAAGACACCGAACCCCGCTTTTCGGCCATGCGCCTGTACAGCGCGCGCATGGCCGTGAGCCCGTTGCGGGTGCAGCTTTTCCTGGCCGAAAAGAACGTGCAGATTCCCGAGACCACGCTGGACCTGCTCAAGGGCGAGCAGCGCAGCGCGGAATACCAGCGCATCGCGCCCAATATGCGCGTGCCGACGTTGATGCTGCCGGACGGTACCGTGATCCGCGAAAGCCTGGCCATCTGCCGCTATATAGAAGCTCTGATGCCGGAGCCGGCGCTATTCGGCCGCGGGGCCCTGCAGCAGGCCCTCGTGGAGCAGTGGCAACGCATCATGGAGCTGGAACTCCTGCAGCCGATGGCGATGGCCTTCCGTCATGGCCATCCCATGGCCCGAACGATCCAGGAACAGGTGCCTGAGTTCGGGGTGCAAGCGCGCGCGGCGGCGCTCAAACGCATCGCAATCCTCAATCGTGAACTGGCGGATCGGCTCTGGATTGCCGGCGAGGGCTTTTCGGTGGCCGACCTTACCGCCTTTGCCGCGCTGCGCGCCTTCCGCTTTGCCGATTTTTCGATCCCCGAGGAACATGCAAATCTTACCCGCTGGTTCGATGCGGTCCGCGCCCGGCCCGCAATCCATGCTCGCTTCAAGGCCTGGGGTGCGAAGTGAGTGCTGAACCCGATATTGATCTCTACACGGCGTCCACCCCCAACGGCTGGAAGGCGTCCGTCGCGCTGGAAGAGTTGGGGCTGCCGTACGTCGTCAAGCCCGTAAATCTCTTGCGTGGCGAGCAGAATAAACCGGGCTACCTGAAACTCAACCCGAACGGTCGCATTCCAACAATTGTGGACCGCAGCAATGACGATTTTGCGGTCTTCGAGTCCGGCGCGATTCTGATTTATCTCGCGGAGAAAACCGGCCGGTTGATGCCCGCAGACGTCAAAGGCCGCTCACGCGTCATCCAGTGGCTGATGTTCCAGATGGGCGGCATCGGTCCCATGATGGGCCAGGCCAATGTGTTCTTCCGTTACCTGCCCGAGAAGATCCAGCCCGCGATTGACCGCTACCAGCACGAGTGCCGGCGGCTGTTCGAGGTGCTGGACCGGCGTTTGTCCGAGTCCGAATACCTGGCCAGCGACTACTCCATCGCCGATATCGCCAACTGGTGCTGGGTGCGCACCTATAAATGGTCCGGCGTTTCGATTGAAGGGTTGGAGCATCTGCGGCGCTGGTTGA
>JAKEEJ010000054.1 GCA_022616655.1 Nevskiales bacterium
CCGATCGTGCCGCTTCGAGAAAAGAAAAAGCGAAAAACGTCCGCGGCGTCCGACGGTCAGTTGCCGCTGCCCATCGGGCAGGGCGAAGCCGATGCCACCGTGCCGCCGTTCAAGGGGGATCCCCTGCCGCCGCTGTCCATCCTCGACCCGCCGCGACCGGCCTCGCGCGGCTACACGCCGGAGGATCTGGAGCGCATTTCGCGCGAAGTGGAACAGCACCTGAACGACTTCGGCGTGGAGGCGAAAGTGGTCGCCGCGCAACCCGGACCGGTGGTGACGCGCTTTGAACTGCAACCCGCGCCGGGCGTCAAGGGCAGTCAGATCAGCAATCTGGCCAAGGACCTCGCGCGCGCGTTGTCGGTGTCCAGCGTGCGCGTGATTGAGGTGATCGAGGGCAAGTCGGTCATCGGGTTGGAGATCCCCAACCAGCAGCGCGATATCGTGATGCTGTCGGAAATTCTGACCTCGCCGGCCTATGCCGGCTCGCATTCTCCAATTTCCCTGGCGCTGGGCAAGGATATTTCCGGCACGCCGGTGGCGGTGGACCTGGCCAAAATGCCGCATCTGATGGTGGCGGGCACCACCGGTTCCGGGAAAAGCGTGGCGATCAACGTCATGATCCTGTCCATGCTCTACAAGGCCACCGCGGAGCAGGTGCGTTTCATTTTCATTGACCCGAAGATGCTGGAACTTTCCGTTTACGAAGGCATTCCGCACCTGCTGACGCCGGTCGTGACGGATATGAAAGATGCCGCCAATGCGCTGCGCTGGTGCGTGGCCGAAATGGAGCGCCGCTACCGGCTGATGACGGCGCTGGGGGTACGCAACATCGGTGGCCTGAACCGCAAGATTGAAGAGTCCCGGAAGTCCGGTCCGTCCCTCCGCGATCCCCTGTTCGCGCCGCCGGCGCTGGTGCTGGAGGCCGAGTCCAGCCTGCCGCCGGAGCCGGTTGAGCCGCCGCTTCTGGATCCACTGCCCAACATTGTGGTCATCATTGACGAGCTGGCCGACATGATGATGGTGGTGGGCAAGAAGGTGGAAGAACTGATTGCGCGCCTGGCCCAGAAGGCACGGGCCGCCGGCGTGCATCTCATCGTGGCGACCCAGCGGCCGAGCGTGGACGTCATCACGGGCTTGATCAAGGCCAACATTCCATCGCGCATCGCTTTCCAGGTCGCCTCGCGCGTGGATTCGCGCACCATCCTCGACCAGATGGGCGCGGAAACCCTGCTCGGTCACGGTGACATGCTGTACCGCCCGATCGGCGCGAGCCAGGTCAGTCGCCTGCACGGCGCCTTCGTGGACGATCACGAGGTGCACAAAGTGGTGGCCTACCTCAAACAGGTTGGCGAACCGAAATACATCGAAGAGGTTCTGGCCGACGAACCGCAGCCGGGCGAAGCTGGCGGCGGCCACGATGCCGAACAGGACCCGCTCTACGACCAGGCGGTGCAGGTCGTTCTGGAGAGCCGCAAGGCTTCGGTGTCCTGGGTGCAGCGGCGGCTCAAGATCGGTTACAACCGCGCGGCGCGCATGGTGGAGCGCATGGAAGCCGTCGGCCTGGTCGGCCCCAGCGGCCCCGGCGGCGTGCGTGAAGTGCTGGCGCAGAATCGCTGAAGGTCAAAAATGTCTCGCGCAAAGACGCAAAGAGCGCAAAGGAAAAGCGCGATCCAGACCAAGAAAGCCCATTATTTACTTGGCGTTCTTAGTGTTCTTTGCGCGAACAGCTTTGTTGGAGATGCACAGGCTGCGGCGCCGGACGCCTTGCAGCAGTTCGTGGATCACGTCAATGCGCTGTCGGCAAAATTCGAACAGGTACAAAAGGACGAACGTGGCGAGGTGTTACAGGTGTCGTCCGGGCGCTTGTGGCTGGCGCGGCCCGATGCCGCGGCGAAAACCGGGACCGGAAAATTCAGATGGAATTACGAAAAACCGTACCCGCAGTCGGTGGTCTGCGACGGGGTGACGCTCTGGCTGTACGATCCCGATCTGGCCCAGGTCACGGTGCGTCCGGCGGGCGTCAGCCTGCAGGGAACGCCGGCGCAGTTGCTGTCCGATCGCGCCGCGCTGGACCGCCATTTCACGATTGAGGCGGCGGCCACGGGCCCCGAGCGTGGCCTGCGGCTGGTGCCGAAGTCTCAGGACAGCGACTTCCGTTTGATCGAGTTGTGGTTCAAGGGCGGCCTGCCGCGACGTCTGCGCTTCCACGACCAACTGGGTGGAACGAGCGAAGTGAGCTTCAGCGAAATTCTGACTCCGGCGAAGCTGGATGCCACGGTGTTCGAATTCAAAATTCCCGAGGGCGTCGAGGTGATTTCAGCGCAGTAGCGCTGAAATCATCCCGAGCGTATGCGAGGGATCTCCCGAGATGGCCGGTAGACGGTGAAGACAGAACCCATAGCGCCGCTGGCCGACCGGATGCGGCCGCGCACGCTCGACGAGATGGTGGGTCAGCCGCACCTGCTCGGTCCGGAAGCGCCCCTGCGCCGGTTGCTGGAGGCGGGCTCGGTACCCTCCATGGTGTTCTGGGGACCGCCCGGCACCGGCAAGACCACGCTGGCGCGTCTGGTTGCGAGCGAGTCCAGTTGCCGATTTCTGGCGCTGTCGGCCGTGATGGCGGGCGTCAAGGACATCCGGGACGCCGTTGCCCGGGCCCGGCAGGCGCTGGCGGAAAATCCGCCGCAGCGCACGGTGCTGTTCGTTGATGAGATTCATCGTTTCAACAAAGGCCAGCAGGATGCCCTGCTGCCATTTGTCGAGGACGGCACGCTGATTCTGGTCGGCGCCACCACCGAGAATCCCTCGTTCGAACTGAATTCGGCGCTGCTGTCGCGACTGCGCGTGTTTGTATTGAAGCCGCTCGCCGACGACGACCTGCTGGCCCTGATGCGCCGCGCCCTGGCCGATTCCGAGCACGGCACGGGTGGCGAGCTGCCGGAGCGCTGGTTGACGCGCATCGTCGAACTGGCCGACGGCGATGCCCGCCGCGCCCTGATTCTGCTGGAAACGGCGGTAGAACTGATCCGCGCCGAAGGTAAAACGGACGACGCCACCCTGGAAAAACTGCTCGGCAAAAGCGGGCGGCGTTTCGACAAGCAGGGCGAACAGTTCTACGACCAGATCTCGGCCCTGCACAAATCCGTGCGCGGCAGCGATCCCGACGCGGCGCTCTACTGGTTCGTGCGCATGCTCGACGGCGGCGCCGATCCGCGCTACCTGGCCCGGCGCGTGACGCGCATGGCGGTGGAAGACGTGGGTCTGGCCGATCCGCGCGCGTTGCAGCTCTGCCTCAACGCCTGGGATACCTACGAACGGCTCGGTTCGCCGGAAGGCGAACTGGCCCTTGCGGTCGCTCTCGTTTATCTGGCGGTGGGCCCCAAGAGCAACGCGGTGTACACGGCATTTGGCGCGGCGAAGGCCGCGGTGGACGCGCACGGCACGCTGGAGGTGCCGCTGCACATCCGCAACGCGCCCACGAAACTGATGAAGGAGCTCGATTACGGCAAGGGTTATCGCTACGACCACGACGAGGCGGACGCTCACGCCGCCGGCCAGCAATACCTGCCGGACGCGCTGAAGGGCGCGCAGTTCTACCACCCGGCCCCGCGCGGGCTGGAAATCAAGATCGCAGAGAAACTGGCGCAGCTGCGCGCCGCCAATCGCAAGGCCAAGTCTGAGAGTTAGAGTCTGTTGCACCGCCGTGCGGTAATGGTGTACTGGTTCTAATATCGGGGACATCGAACGGGGGAGTGAGCATGCCAGCAATACTCGGGGTGGTTTTTGGAGGCGCCATCGGCAGCCTGCTGCGCTTTTACACGACGCTGGGGGCGCGGCGCTTGGGCGCGGATTTTCCCTGGGGTACTTTGCTGGTCAACGTCGCCGGCAGTTTCATGATTGGCGTGGTCTGGGCGTATTTTCTGGACCGTCCCCACACGCCGGAGTGGTTGCGGCTGGGACTCATGACCGGGGTGCTGGGCGGGTTTACCACGCTCTCGTCCGTGTCCCTGGAATCGGTGCTGCTGGCCGAATCCGGGGCCTGGGGTCCGGCGGCTTTGAACCTGCTGGCCAATTTTATTCTGGGGGTCATTGCCTGCCTGATCGGTCTCACGCTCGCCCGGCCGCTGTTCGCAGTCTAGACTGGCGTTTCTCACAACCTCAGGCCCACCATGCTGGATCCCAAGTTGCTGCGCGCCGATCCGCAGAACGTGGCTGTACAGCTGGCGCGGCGCGGTTTTCAATTCGACCTCGACCGGTTCAACGAGCTGGAGGCGCGCCGCAAGCAGCTCCAGGTGGAAACGGAGAAACTCCAGGCCGATCGCAATGCCGGTTCCAGGCGCATCGGCCAGGCCAAGACGCAGAAGCTGGACGTTTCACCGCTGCTGGAGGACATGGACCGCATCAAGAAGCAGCTGGACACCCACACCGCGGCGCTGGACGCTCTGCAGGCCGAGTTCCAGCAGTTCTTGCTCGGTATTCCGAACATTCCGCACGCTTCAGTGCCGGATGGCCGTGACGAAACCGCGAACGTGGAAGTGCGTAAATGGGGCACCCCGCGCCCGATGCCCTTCGCGCCGAAAGATCATGCCGATCTGGGCGAGGCGCTGGGGCAGATGGATTTTGCCGCGGCGGCCAAACTCACCGGCGCGCGTTTCGTCGTGCTGCGACGTGAGTTGGCGCGTCTGCATCGGGCGCTGATTCAGTTCATGCTGGATGTGCACACGCGCGAGCACGGGTACGAAGAGGTTTACGTACCGTACCTGGTCAACGGCGCCAGCCTGCTGGGAACCGGGCAGTTGCCCAAGTTCGCCTCCGATCAATTTTCGCTGAAGGGTGAACAAGACTGGTGGTTGATTCCGACGGCCGAAGTGCCGGTCACCAATCTGCTGCGCGACGAGATGGTGCCCGCCGATCGGTTGCCCAAGAAATGGGTGGCGCATACGCCCTGCTTCCGCGCCGAAGCCGGTGCCGCGGGCAAGGACACCAAAGGCATGATTCGTCAGCACCAGTTTGAGAAAGTGGAGCTGGTACAGGCGACGGTGCCGGAAAAGTCGTACGAGGCGCTGGAAGAACTGACCGCGCACGCCGAAGTCATTCTCAAGAAGCTGGAGCTGTCGTACCGCGTGGTGGCGCTCTGTGCCGGCGACCTGGGCTTTGGCGCCGCCAGGACCTACGACATCGAAGTCTGGCTGCCCTCGCAAAACCGTTATCGGGAAATTTCCTCCTGTTCAAACTTCGAGGACTTCCAGGCCCGCCGCATGCTGGCGCGGTACAAAAAAGGACAGAGTGAAAAACCCGAACTGTTGCACACGCTCAACGGCTCGGGTCTGGCCGTGGGCCGCACGCTGGTGGCGATTCTGGAGAACTACCAGGACGCGCGGGGCGCCATCGCAATTCCGACCGCGCTGCAGCCCTATCTGGGAGGATTAAACACCATCGGTTGATGGAGTCTGAAGGGCTTCGGTCAACAGATTCGTCAGGGGTTTGAGGAAGTAGCTGTCCTGCGGCATCAGGGTCGCCACGACGCCACGCATGAGCAGCTCGTCCCGGACCACCGGCCCGACGGCAGCCACCTGGGTACGCGCCAGACCGGTCTTTAACGCGCCCGCCAGTTCCGACGCTTCGGCCACCCGGAACAGACGCTCGACCTGGGCCTTACTGGTGAAGGCAATGGCGTCCACGCCGCCATCGGCCATGCGCCGTACCAGCGTGATCACGTCGGCGTCCCGGGCGGCGTCGGTGTACACGTAGGGCGCGACGGGGCTGACGGTAGCGCCGGCCTGTTCCAGGAATTCCACGAGCGGCCGGTTGGGATCGGCGCCATACAGCTGCACGCCGACGCGGCGTTCCTGCAGGTTCACGCTGCGCAGGGTTTTAATCACACCGGCCGTGGTGGGTTCTTCCGCAGCCAGATCCGGTTTGAGCAGGAGTTCACGCAAGGCCCGCGCCGGTTTGGGACCGCGTGTGATTTTCCGCACCCGGCCCAGTTGCTCGATGAACGCCGGCCGCAGATCGGGCGCGTGGCGTTCGATGCACGACAACAACCGCCGCAGCCCTTCGCCGGTCAGCAGAATCAGATCGTCACAGCCGCCCGTGCTGAAGGTGCGGATCCAGTCCAGTACGGGTCCGGGGTCGGGAGCGTCCAGAATGCCCACCAGGGGACAGCGCAGTACCGTTGCCCCACGTCGCTGCAGCAGGTCCGCAAAAACATCCAGCTCGCGGGTTTCCGGTACCGCGATGGTGCGACCGCTCAGCGGCAGTTTCTCCATCGGTACAGGATAAGCGAGCCGGCAGGATGTGAAAAACTCTACGTATCTGCCTGTCGCCGCCGGTGGAAGAGGGGTATCGGATCGTCGGCCGCGCCCTGGTAGTGCAGTGTGAAATCCTTGAAGGCATTCAACGCATCGTCCAGGTCCTGACCGGGTTTGACCTCGAAGGCGTTGATGCCGCAGCGGTGCATGTAAAACATCGAATCGCGGAAGACGTCGCCCGTGGCGCGAATCTCTCCCCGGAAGCCGTGCCGTTCCCGCAGCACTCGGGCCTGCGAATAGGCGCGACCGTCAAAAGTGCGGCCGCCCTCGGGCCGTGGCTGAATGAAGACAAAGTACAGTGCAATCAGCGGCAGGTGCGGCAGATCGTCCTGTAATTCCGCGACGTCCAGCTCGCTGGGAATGGCCACGCCGACGTCGCCGCGGGCCTTTAACACCGGTGTTTCCGCCCGCCAGCGCGCAAGAGAGACGATGACCCTGCCCGCGGCGGGCAGCGGCGCCGCGTCGTCCAGTCGGCACCAGTCGTCGGTAACGATCCGCTGGTCTCTAATGATTTGTGTCATAGACATTCTGCTTGAACGGCTCCAGGCCCACGCGCCGGTAGGTATCGAGAAAGCGCTCGTCCTCCTGGCGCTGCGCGAGGTAGGTTTCGACCAGCCGGGTGATGGCCTCCACGACCCGGTCGCGGGCAATGGCCGGGCCCAGGCGGTCGCCCAGCGCGGCATCGTTGCTGGCGCTGCCGCCCAGGGTGAGCTGGTACCATTCCTCGCCTTCCTTATCCACGCCCAGCACGCCGATGTGGCCGACGCTGTGATGGCCGCAGCCGTTCATGCAGCCGGACATCTTGATCTGGAGCTCGCCGAGGTCGTAGAGGTAGTCCAGCTTGTCGAAGCGCTCGGATAATTCCTGCGCAATGCCGATCGAACCGGCATTGGCCAGCGAGCAGAAGTCCAGCCCCGGGCAGCAGATCAGATCGGTGAGTGTGCCGATGTTGGGGGTGGCGAGATGGAGCGGCGTGAGCGCCTGCCAGAGGGCATACAGATCGGCCTGTTTCACGTCGGCCAGTACCAGGTTCTGGTCGTGCGTGGTGCGGATTTCGCCGAAAGAGTAAAGGTCCGCCAGCCCGGCCAGCGCGTCCATCTGGGCCGAGGTGCAATCGCCCGGCGCGACGCCGCGGGCCTTGAGCGAGATAAAAACGATGCGGTACCCCGGCACCCGGTGCTCCCGGGTGTTGTGCCGGATCCAGGTGGCAAAGGACGCGTCGGATTCCAGCGCAGGCGTGAACGTCGCGTCGTCGTCGGCTTTCGCCTCGTACGGATGCGGCTGGAAAAACGCCCGGAAGTAATCCAGATCCTTGCGTTCCAGCTTGAGCGGCGTGTCTTTGATCTGTTTCCACTCGGCCTCGACCTGTTCGGCGAATTGCGCGGGACCCAGCGCCTTGACCAGAATCTTGATGCGCGCCTTGTGGATGTTGTCGCGCCGGCCCAGGCGGTTGTACACCCGCAGAATTGCTTCGCAGTACGACAGCAGGTCTGCTTCCGGAAGAAACTCGCGGATCTTGTGACCGATCATGGGTGTGCGGCCCAGGCCGCCGCCCACGTACACCGTGTAGCCGATTTCACCGCGCGCGTTGCGGACGATATGCACGCCGATGTCGTGGACCATCGTCGCCGCACGGTCGGTGGTGGAGGCCGAGAACGCGATCTTGAACTTGCGCGGCAGAAAGTTGAATTCCGGGTGGAACGAGGCCCACTGTCGCGTGATTTCGCAGTAGGGCCGGGGGTCCACCCATTCGTCCTTGGCCACGCCGGCCAGAGGGTCGGTGGTGATGTTGCGAACGGCATTGCCGCTGGTCTGGATGGCGTGCATTTCCACCTCGGCCAGCTCGGCCAGAATATCCGGTGTTTCTTCCAGCTTCGGCCAGTTGAACTGGATGTTCTGGCGCGTGGTGAAATGGCCGTAGTCCTTGTCGTAGCGGCGCGCGATGTGGGCCAGGCATCGCATCTGCCTCGAGGACAGCAGGCCGTAAGGGATGCTGATGCGCAGCATCGGGGCGAAGCGCTGGAGATACAATCCGTTGCGCAGCCGTAGCGCGCGGAACTCATCGTCCGTGATCCGGCCCGCGAGGTAACGGCGCGTCTGGTCGCGGAACGCCGCAACGCGTTCGTTGACCAGCTGTTGATCGAAAGTGTCGTAGCGATACATGACGGAATCCGCTGCTCGGGGCAGCGGTTAAGCCTAGCAGGACGTGGGTTTTATCAGTAGACGATTCGGGCGCTATGCAAAGACCGATGCGCTATATCGTGGGCAGCCTCTGACCGAGGGCCAGGGCCAGTTTGGCGCGTACGACCGGGTCCGGCTCGGCGGCGACCCGGTCCACTTTTTCGCGCGTCAGGTGCGGCGCGAAGATCGAGATGAAGTCATACATGTAGCCGCGCAGGAACATGCCGCGGTGGAATCCGATGTGCGTGGTGCTGGTGGCAAACAGGTGCTCCGCATTCAATGCCACCAGGTCCTTGTCGAGCCGGGGGTCGTAAGCCATGTGGGCCACGATGCCGATGCCCAGCCCGAGCCGCACGTACGTTTTGATCACGTCGGCGTCCACGGCCGTGAGTACCACCTCCGGCTTGAGGCCCTGAGCGGCAAAAGCCTGGTCCAGTTTGGACCGCCCGGTGAAGCCGAAGGTGTAGGTGACGATGGGGTGCGCGGCCACGTCCCGGAGCGTCAACGGCATCTTCTTCTGGGACGATTTCTGGGCCAGCGGGTGATCGGGCTTGACCAGCACGCAGCGGTTCCAGTGGTAGCAGGGCAGCATGACCAGCTCTTTGAAGTGTTCGAGTGCCTCGGTGGCGATGGCAAAGTCGGTTTCGCCGCTGGCCGCATACTGCGCGATCTGGGGCGGCGAACCCTGCTGCAGGTGCAGACGCACCTTGGGATAACGCTCGCGGAATTTCCGGATCACCGGCGGCAGCGCATAGCGCGCCTGGGTGTGGGTGGTGGCAATGGACAGGTCGCCGCTGTCGGTCTGACGGTATTCCTGCGAGATGCTCTTGATGTTGGCCGTTTCCTGCAGCAGCCGCTCGGTGTAATCGAGAATCCGACGGCCCGCCGGCGTGACCGCCGTCAGGTGTTTGCCGTTGCGCTGGAAAATATCCACGCCCAGCTCTTCTTCCAGAAGCCGGATCTGCTTGGACACGCCGGGCTGGGAGGTGTGCAGCGCCTCGGCAGCGGCCGTGATGTTGAGCCGGTGTTTGGCGACCTGCTGGATGTAGTGCAACTGCCGCAGCTTCATGGCATATGTAAAAAAGTGCTTAACCTAGACTCGAATCATACTGTTTTCGCCGGGCGATGGCTGCTACGGTTTGCGCATGCTTGGCTATTCTCTGGCGGGTCTGATCGTGGGGTTTGCGGTAGGCGCGACCGGCGTCGGCGGCGGCTCGCTGATGACACCCATCCTGATTCTCGGTTTCGGCATCGCGCCGTCGGTGGCCGTGGGCACCGACTTGCTCTACGCCTCTTTGTCGAAGGGCTTCGCCGTCGCTCTGCACGGCCGGAACGGTTCGGTGGACTGGCGCATCGTCGGCCGGCTGTCGCTGGGCAGCGTGCCGGCCGTGCTGTTGACGCTGTTTTTTATCCATGGCTACGGCAAGACCGGCGATCTGGACCGGTTGATCACACTGGTTCTGTCCGTCGCCATTGTGGTGACGGCTTTGGGCACGCTCCTCCGTGCCCGGATTCTGGCTTTCGCCAGACACGAGCGGTTTGGCTTTTTGCGGGTTCTGCACCGGCGCGGCCAGCGTGCCTTCACCGTTCTTTCCGGTGCGGCCATCGGCGCCCTGGTGACCGTGTCCTCCGTCGGCGCGGGGGTCATCGGCATGGTGATCCTGCTGCTGCTCTACCCGCGACATGCCGCCATCAAGCTGGTCGGCAGCGATCTGG
The DNA here is from genome assembly GCA_022616655.1 of Nevskiales bacterium. GTDB lineage: Bacteria > Pseudomonadota > Gammaproteobacteria > Nevskiales > Nevskiaceae > JACPFV01. The sequence continues at coordinate 10,206 of JAKEEJ010000054.1, forward strand.
CACACGCGGTGCTCATCACCGGAATAGCGGGGCTGGGTCATGCCGGCCTCGGCACGGTGGACTATAAAATGCTGGTGTTCCTGCTGATCGGCGCGCTGCCGGGCATCTGGTTTGGCACTCGCCTCGGTTTTCGTCTGCCGGACGCCAGGCTGCGGCCGCTGATTGCCGGCCTGCTGCTGATCGTGGGCACAGGGATGCTGGGCAAAGCCATTGCCGCTCAGTTTTGAGCGGAGAAAAGATTCCGCTCAAAACTGTAAAAACCCATACTCGGTCACTCCCCACCCTGTCCCGCCCCTCTCAAGAGGGGCGGGGACGTAATATTGGGGTTCTGTCATTTAGGAAAATACAGTGCTTGACCCCGCTTCGGACCGTTCTTCCTGGCCGTACTTTCCCTTATTCCTCAAGCTGGCCGGCGAGCGCGTGCTGGTCGTGGGCGGTGGCGCCGTAGCCTTGCGCAAAGTCCGGTTGCTCCTGCGCGCCGGAGCGCGGATTGAGATTGTGGCCCGCGATCTGCATCCGGAGCTGGTCATACCCACGATCCGGCATTGGGGCGCGGAATTCGAATCCGGCCAGGTCCAGGGGTGCCGGCTGGTGGTGGCCGCAACAGATGACAGGGTGCTCAACGCCCGTGTGGCCGAATCGGCTCGTGCGCACTCCATTCCCGTGAATGTGGTGGACGATCCGGCACTCAGCACCTGCATTACACCTTCCATCGTGGATCGCTCGCCGCTGCTGGTGGCGGTGACGAGCAGTGCCAGTGCTCCGGTGCTGGCGCGCTGGGTGCGAAAAAGGATCGAAGCCGTGCTGCCTGCGGAATCGGGCCGACTGGCGGACTTTCTGCGCCGCATGCGCGGGCGCCTGAAAAAGCTGCCGGTGGTTCGCCGGCGACGGGTTCTGGAAGCGTTTCTCGACGGTTCGGGCAGCGAGCGGGTGCTGTCGGGCAATGAGGCCGCCGCGGAAAAGGAGCTGGATCGCCTGCTGCAAGAACAACCGACCCGGGGCGAGGTGTACCTGGTGGGCGCGGGGCCCGGCGATCCGGACCTGCTCACGTTCCGTGCCCTGCGGCTCATGCAGCAGGCCGACGTCGTGTTATATGACCGGCTGGTGTCGGCACCGATTCTGGAGCGGGTGCGGCGTGACGCCGAGCGTATCTTCGTCGGCAAGGGACCGAAACAGCACGAATTTTCCCAGGAAGAAATCAACGGCCTGCTGGTGAAGCTGGCAAAGCAGGGCCAGCGGGTGCTGCGGCTCAAGGGCGGCGATCCCTTCATCTTCGGCCGGGGCGGGGAAGAGATCGAATCGCTGGCGGCCGAGGGCATTGCGTTTCAGGTGGTGCCGGGCATCACGGCCGCCAACGGTTGTGCCGCCTATGCCGGCATTCCGCTTACGCACCGGGAGTACGCCCAATCGGTGACCTTTGTTACCGGTCACGCCAAACAGGACGGACAACTGGATCTGGACTGGCCGGCGCTGGCCCGGCGCGGCCAGACGGTCGTGTTCTACATGGGTCGTCTGACCTTGCCCGCGCTGTCCAAAAATCTGAGGCAACACGGTTTGCCGGACGACTGGCCGGCGGCGCTGGTGGAAGAGGGCACCTCTCAGCGGCAGCGGGTGATCACCGGCACGCTCTCCGATTTGCCCGGCCGGGTGGAACAGGCCGGCGTTTCCGGCGCCAGCCTGGTCATCGTCGGCGAGGTGGTGCGCCTGCGCGAGCGCCTGCAGTGGTTCAGCCCGAATAAATCATGAGGATCGCGGAGGATTGCGCAGACCGTCCGGCGACGCTTCAAAGCCGGCGGCGCTGCGTATTCTCGAGGCTGTGGTCGTCCAGGTCCTTGCTGCGCAGGCGCTTCTGAATGGCACGCTGAATACCGGCGGCGTCCAGTCCACACTGGGCCAGCAGTTCCTCGCGCGTGCCGTGTTCGATGAAGACATCGGGCAGGCCCAGGTTCAGCACCGGCACGGTGTGGTGCTGGGCGAGCAGGGCTTCGTTGACCGCGCTGCCGGCGCCGCCCAGCTTGACATTGTCCTCGACCGTCACCAGCAGGTCGGCCTCGTTGGCCATCTCCAGAATCATGACGGTGTCCAGAGGCTTGACGAAGCGCATGTCCACCACGGCCGCATCCAGAATCTCCGCCGCCTCCAGCGCCGGCGTCACCATCGCGCCAAACGCCAGAATGGCGACGCGCGGCGTGCGTCGGCCGCGGGCTTCGCGCACGACGCGGGCCTTGCCCACCGGAATCGTTTCGAGATCGTGCAGGATTTCCACGCCGGTTCCGCTGCCGCGCGGGTAGCGCACGGCGCTGGGCCGTCGGAGCACAAGTCCGGTGGACAGCATGCGCCGGCACTCGTTTTCGTCCGACGGCGCCATCACCACGAGATTCGGAATGCAGCGCAGGTAGCTGAAATCAAAAGCACCGTGATGCGTGGCCCCGTCTGCGCCCACCAGTCCGCCACGGTCCAGCGCAAACAGCACGGGCAGGTTTTGCACGGCGACATCGTGAATGAGCTGGTCGTAGGCGCGTTGCAGAAACGTGGAATAGATCGCCACCACGGGTCGCAGGCCTTCGCAGGCCATGCCGGCGGCCAGTGTCACCGAATGCTGCTCGGCGATGCCGACGTCGAAGTAGCGCTGCGGAAAACGCCGGGCGAATTCCACCAGGCCGGAGCCTTCGCGCATCGCCGGCGTGATGCCGATCAGCTCCGGATATTTTTCCGCCGCGTCGCACAGCCAGCCACCGAAAATCCGCGTGTAGCTCGGTGCTCGCTCCTCGCGCTTGGGCGGCAGGGTGCCGGTGACCGGATCGAACTGGGTCACGCCGTGGTATTTGATGGGGTCGTTTTCGGCCGGCTCGAAGCCTTTGCCCTTGTGCGTAATGAGGTGCAGCAGTTGGGGGCCCCGGGCGTCCTTGAGCCGGTCCAGTTCGCGCAGCAGCGCGGGCAGATCATGGCCGTCCATCGGACCGTGGTACTGGAAGCCCAGCGTCTGAAACAGCGCGCCGGGCTGATCGAGGTGCGCCTCGTTGTAACCTTCGTCCCGGGGCGGCCGCGCCAGGTGCGGCGCGTTGAGACCCAGTTTTTTCACCAGGCGTGCCGAGTGATCGCGCAGCGCTCCCACATTTTCCGAAATGGACATGTCGTTGTCATTGAGGATGACCAGCAGGTCCAGTCCCAGGTGTCCGATGTGGTTCAGCGCCTCGAACGCCAGGCCCGCGGTCAGGCCACCGTCGCCGATGACGGCGATCACCCGTCGTTGTTCGCCGCGGAGCTTCACGGCGGCGGCCATGCCCGCGGCCGCGGACAGCGAGGTGGAGGAATGGCCCGCGCCAAAGGTGTCGAACGTGCTTTCGCTGCGCTGGCAGAACGGTGCCAGCCCACCGAGACGGCGGATGGTTTCCAGTCGGGCACGGCGGCCGGTCAGCATTTTGTGCGGGTAGGCCTGGTGGCCCACGTCCCACACCACGCGGTCGTGCGGCGCATTAAGGACGTAGTGCAGGGCGATGGACAGCTCGACCGTGCCCAGGTTGGCGGCAAAATGCCCGCCTATCCGGCCCAGGGTTTCAATCAGGTAGCGTCGCATCTCAAGTGCGAGCGACGGCAGCTGATCGGGGGACAGGCGACGCAGATCGGCGGGGGTCTGCACCTGTCCCAGCAGGGCGTAGCCAGGAATGTCGGTCATTGCGGGGGGCCGGAGAATCGGGCGCTGATTTTACGCTAGCGATTGCGTCCCTGAATATGGTCGGCCAGCCAGATCAGCGGTGCGGACCGTCCGTCAAAGGACTGGAGGGCGAGCCGCGCCTGTTCGAACAGTTCCTGCGCGCGAATTCTGGCGACCGGCAGGCCCATGACCGAGGGGTACGTGGGTTTGTTGCGGCTGCGGTCCTGGCCCCGGCGCTTGCCGAGCTGATCGGTGGTGCCTTCTTCATCCAGGATGTCATCCTGAATCTGGAACGCGAGCCCCAGGCACTTGCCGTAGCGGTCCAGCGCCGCGAGGTGCGCCGAGTCCAGCGGTGCCCCGGCGTAGCAGGCCATCAGCACGCTGGCGCGGATCAGCGCGCCGGTCTTGTGAATGTGCATGGCTTCCAGTTCGGCCAGCGTCAGTCGCTGGCCCGTGGATTCCAGGTCTATCGCCTGGCCGCCGGCCATGCCGCGCGAACCGGCCGCTTCGGCCAGCACCTCGATGAGTTTGAGCCGTTGCCGAAGATCCAGTCCGGATTCACTGTCGCGGGCCAGCACCAGAAACGCCAGGGTTTGCAGGGCGTCGCCCGTGAGGATGGCCGTCGCTTCATCAAACTGTTTATGGCAGGTGGGTCGGCCGCGGCGCAGGTCGTCGTTGTCCATGGCCGGCAGGTCGTCGTGTACCAGCGAATAGGCATGCATCAACTCCACCGCCGCGGCCGCCGGATCCAGGGCGCGCGGGGCCACGCCCAGTGCCTCGCCGGTGGCATAGATCAGCAAAGGCCGCAGGCGCTTGCCGCCCTCGGCCGCATAACGCATGGCCTGGTGCAGGCGCGGCGGGTATTGCGTCGCCGCGGGCAGCCAGACGTTCAGTGCCGCGGTCAGCCGGGCGAGATAAGCCGGGACGCGTTCTGAAAAGGGCGCGGCGCTCAAACTCAGTTGTCCTTTGGCAGGGAGGTATTCTCGACGCCGTCCCCGAGCAGCTGCTTCACCTTCAGTTCCGCCGTTTCGAGCGACCGGCGACACTGGCGGGCCAGCGTAATGCCACGTTCGAATAACGCAAGCGACTGCTCAAGCTTGAGCTCGCCGCGCTCCAGCTGGCCGACAATTTTTTCCAGTTCGCCCAGCGCGGCTTCAAACTGCGCGACCTCGCCGGGGGCGTCGTCCTTTTTCTTGCTCATGCGCGGGGCTCTGAACACGGGCAGCCTAGTGTAACGGTTGCATGGGCCCGGCTCATCCGTTACGTTGCCGCAGACTTTTCAACGCTTCCACCCATGGCCGCCGGTTCCTACAACGCTGAAGAAATTGAAGTTCTGTCCGGTCTGGATCCGGTGCGGCGCCGTCCCGGCATGTATACCGATACCGCCCGGCCCAACCATCTCGCGCAGGAAGTGGTGGACAACGCGGTGGACGAGGTGTTGGCGGGGTACGCGAAAACCGTGGAGGTCATCGCGTTCAGCGACGGCTCGCTGCAGGTCCGGGACGACGGTCGCGGCCTGCCCGTGGACCTGCACCCGCAGCACAAGCTCACCGGTGTCGAGCTGATCCTCACGCGTTTGCACTCCGGCGCCAAGTTTTCCGGCAAAACCTACCAGTTTGCCGGCGGTCTGCACGGCGTGGGCGTGTCGGTGGTCAATGCCC
>JAKEEJ010000055.1 GCA_022616655.1 Nevskiales bacterium
CCCGTACCACCATTCGGCAGGCCGAAAGCACCGCCCAGGGCTTGGCCCTCCTGTTTGCCTCGCCCGAATTCAACCGGCGTTGAGGAGGATCTTATGAACAGACCCACTGCAGAATTGCGCGGACTGACGCGGCGCCATTTTCTGATTGGCGGTTCGTTTCTCGGCAGCGGACTGGGCGGCTGGTCCGCGTCCGGTTGGAGTGCGAATCCCCAGCGTTCCCGGCTGGCAGTTGTAATTCTGCGCGGCGGGCTTGACGGCCTGCACGCGGTGCCGCCGATGGGCGATCCGCAGTACGCGCCGCTGCGCGGTGCGGTGGCCATTCCTGCGACGGGTGAGAACGCCGCGCTCAAACTGGATTCTCACTTCGGCCTGCACCCACTATTACCGGGTCTGCATCGAATGTACCAGGCCGGTGAGCTGCTGGTGGTACACGCCGCCGCCACACCGTATCGCGAACGTTCCCACTTTGACGGTCAGGACATTCTCGAGAACGGCCACGCGCAGGCGCACGTGAGCGCCGACGGCTGGCTCAACCGCGCATTGGCGGCCTTGCCGGGCACCACCGCGACGGGTGACCGCGGCGTGGCCATTGGTTCTTCACTGCCGTTGCTGCTGCGCGGCGCCGCAACCGTGAGCAACTGGTCGCCCTCGGTGCTGTCGGGTCCCGACCTGGATTTTCTCGACCGGGTGGCGCGGCTTTACATCGCCGATGCGAACATGGCGCAGGCCCTGGCCCGTGCGCGCGAGGTCAATGAAGACGGCGGACCGGACGGCAAAGGTGGAATGGACGGTAAAGGCGGGCGTTCCCGCAGCACAAAGACTCTCGCCTCGCTGGCGGGCGCGGCGGCGCGTTTTCTGACGGCTCCCGAGGGTCCTTCCGCCATCGTGCTGGAACTGGGCGGCTGGGACAGCCATACGGCGCAGTTCAATCCGCAGGGCGCGTTGGCGCGCAATCTGCGCGATCTGGATGCAGGTCTGGTGGCTTTGCACGATGCGCTGGGTTCGACCTGGGCGCGTACCGCGGTGCTGGTGTTCACGGAATTCGGACGTACCGCAAAGCCCAATGGCAGCGGCGGCACCGATCACGGGACGGCTGCCGCGGCCTTTGTCCTGGGCGGAGCCGTGCGCGGCGGCCGCGTGCTGGGCGACTGGCCGGGTTTGAAACCCGACCGGTTGTACCAGGGCCGCGATCTGCGCCCGACCACCGACCTGCGCGCGGTCGCCAAGGGCTTGCTGCTGGAACATCTGCGTTTGCCGGAAGGTGTCGTCGAAACGAAGGTGTTTCCAGACAGCACCGCCGCGCGCCCGCTGCTGGGCCTGACGCGGACTACCAGATCCACTTAGTGCGTGTTACAAAGTTGAGCAGGGTTGTTCGCAGTGAGCCCTTCGGTACGCCCGCGACCCCTGGGTCGGGTCCGGGGCAGACTCTGAACCTGTCGAACGGTGAACGCGCAGGTAATCACAATTTTTAGAGGATATTAGCCATGCATCGGTGGTCGCTGTTCCTGACCTTCGCAATGGTCACCGGCCTGCTCGGGGGGCTTGGGCTGCGCGTGGCGGCGGCTCCGAGGTCTTCACCGGGCGCGACCGTGGAGACTGGCGACCGCGTCGGGACGATCACCGTAGACGGACACAAACGGACTTACCGGCTTCATCGGCCGGGCGGACTCGACCCGCGGCAACGTTACCCGCTGGTTATGGTTCTCCACGGAACGCTTGGGACGGGGAAGAAGGTTTCCGAACAAACCGGGTTCAGCGCTTATGCCGATCGTGAGCGATTCTTCGTCGTGTATCCGGATGCCATCGGCAACTGGAATGACGGCAGGGCAACCAGCAAATCCGCTGCGCAGGGGATTGATGATGTCTCGTTCATCACCGCGCTGGTCCTGGAGCTCTCGGGCACGCTTTCTGTCGACCCGTCACGCGTTTACGTCACGGGCGTCTCCAGTGGGGGCATCATGACCTATCGGCTCGGCTGCGAGGCCTCGACGCTCTTCGCGGCCCTTGCGCCGGTGATCGCCAATGTTGCGGAGCCTGTTGCCGGACGCTGTGCGCCTGCGACCCCGATTGCTTTGGTCACCGTTAATGGATTGGAAGACCCGCTGGTCCCGTTCAATGGCGGCGACTGTTGCAAAACCGGACGCGGGAGTGGAGAAGGCGGCCGGGTGGCTTCTCATGAAGCGTCCGTGAGTTTCTTTGCGCGGCGCAATGGGTGCAGCCTGTCGCCGGGAAAAGAGCACCTGCCGGCGCTGGTTCAGGATGGGACAAGCGCTGAACGGTGGACGTACCCCTCCTGTCGTGAAGGAGGCGAAGTAATTTCCTATGTGGTCAAGGGGGGCGGACACGCCTGGTTTTCGCGTTCCTCCGCGCCCCGATTGATGGGTCAGAATCTGACCGGCCGCGCATCGCAGAACCTCGACACTACGCAGGTCGTCTGGGAGTTCTTCAGAGCGCATTCCAGAATCGGATTACGGCCCGAAGAAAGTCCAACCCCATGAGCGGGTAACCAAAGATGAGCGAATCCTGCCGGGACCGGGGTCGTGCAAGAGTCCCCGTCCTGTCAACCAAGCAAAAACTTCTGCGTTGTACCGGGGTGAAGACGAGCAGGCGGCAATGAGCGTTACCGCGCGGTTGATCCTGGGGGTCTTTGTTGGCCTTTTGTTATCTCCGGTCGGGAATCCGGCCGCAGCGCCCGACCGCCGTACAGAAAAAACGGAAGCGCCGGCCTGGGACTTCAGTCTGCCGGATGCCGAAGGGCGAAAACACACGGCGCAGGAGTGGACCACGGCACGCGCCGTGGTGCTTTTCTTTATCGCGACCGAATGTCCCATCTCCAACCGCTATGCGCCCGACATCAATCGCCTGGTCGCCGCGTACACGCCACAGGGGGTTGTCTTCTACGGCGTGCATTCCGATCCGGGCGTCGGGGCCGTCGCGGCGCGCCAGCACGCGCGGGATTACGGTTTCAACTTTCCGGTCTTGCTGGATCCCGCCCAGATCCTGGCGGGCCGCACGGAAGCGAGTGTGACGCCGACGGCCGTGATCCTGTCGCCGGCGGGTGAACGACTCTATAAAGGCCGTATTGACAATCGCAACCTGGACTTTGGTACGTATCGCAACGCCGGCGTCAAACCCGATCTGCAGCCCGCGCTCGACGCGGTACTCGCCGGCCGGCCGGTGGCACAGCCGTTTACGAAAGCCATCGGCTGCGCATTGCCGTCCCTCGCTGAACCGCCAACCTCTCCTCCGGCACAGTGACGCACAGAGGAATCTTCTCTCATGAAGGGAAATAGAAAGTCGCTTCTGATGATCGTCTCCCTCCTGCTCGGTGCCGGGCTCTGGCTGGCCGGGCTGGAGAATCAGGAGGTGCAGGCCGCGACGGCTGAGGCGTCCTACACCCCCCGGAAGCCGGGCAC
>JAKEEJ010000056.1 GCA_022616655.1 Nevskiales bacterium
GCTGTACGCACTGGTATTTGCAGCCGGACTGGATCCGGCACCCGGCATCACGCTGCTTTTCCAGGTTTTTCCACTGGCGCTGTCGCGGGGCGTGACCGGTAGCGCGACGGCCATCCTGGTTTATCTGGTGCTCTTCATGACGACGCTGGTGGCGGCAATGGCGCTCATGGAGCCCGCAGTCCGCTATTGTGTGGAACGTCTACGGATCACCCGTGTATCGGCTGCGACACGAAGTGCCATTCTCATCTGGTTTCTCGGCCTGGGCACGCTGTTGTCGTTCAATCTTTGGCAGACCCTGGGGCTGTTGAGCTGGAATTTATTTGACGGATTGCAATGGTTGACCGGGCGGGTGTTGCTGCCCGTGGTTGGATTGCTTCTTTGTATCTTCATCTCGCGCCTGTTGCCGGAAGACCTGATGAACGAAATCTGGGGCGAGTCTTCCCCAAAGCTGCGCACTGTCTGGCAATGGCTGATGCGGTTTCCTGCGCGGCTCATTCTCATCGCACTGCTGTTGTACTGCATCGGAATTGTGGATGTTCTGGTTGATCTGTGGACGGGGACGTAAATGACGGACCGTCGAGTGGCCATCGAAGTGGCCTACGCGCTGCCGGAGGAACAAGTGATGCTGACGCTGGATGTTGAACCGGGAACAACGTTGCAACAGGCCATCGAATACTCCGGCCTTCTGAAACGCTTTCCGGAGATTGACCTTCGGACCCATTGCGTAGGTGTGTTTGGTCGCTGGCGTAATCCGGGCGGGCCGGTGAGCGCCGGTGACCGGATTGAAATCTACCGTCCGTTGTTGACAGACCCCAAGGACGCGCGGCGTCGACGCGCGGCGCAGGCGCAAAAGACAACCGGTTCCAGAAAAAGTAGGTCGGCCTAATTACGACTGCGGACTGGATTCTTTTGTGGAAGTTTTTTTGAAGTCCGGGGGATCTGGATTTTGAATGCTTGCAGGTTGGGAACTGTCTATGCGTGTCAACGCATCATTTTTAAAGTACAAACTGACCGTGCGCTGGGTGATCTGGCCGCGGGGAGTCTTGTAGTAGGTGGCGTAATCCCAGCGTTCGGGGCGGAAAGGATTGGCCGCCAGGGGCGTCCCCAGCAGAAACCTGACCTGTTCACGATTCATGCCCAGCTTGAGCCGGTCAAGTTCCTTTTGTTCGATAGTATTGCCCTGTTGCGTGGGTAATTTGTACACCAGCCCGCAGCCAGCAAGGGTCAGGCTTAATAGCACCAGCCGTGTGACGTGCATGAATTATGTCGGTTTGGAACAGCGTGCAATAATATCCAAAATCCAACGGGTCTGAAGTGGAATCCAAAGATCTCCGCAGCGCCGGCCTCAAAGTTACGCTGCCGCGCCTGAAAATACTCGAGATGCTGGAGCACAGCGCGGCGCGTCACCTCTCGGCCGAAGACCTTTACCGCATGCTGCTGGAGCAGGGCAGGGACGTTGGACTGGCCACCGTTTATCGCGTCTTGACCCAGTTTGAAGCGGCCGGGCTGGTAAAACGGCATCACTTTGAGAGCGGTCACGCCGTATTCGAATTGAAACGCGGGCAGCATCACGACCACATCGTGTGCCTGCGTTGTGGACGGGTGGATGAATTCGAAGATGAGACCATCGAAAAGCACCAAAGGCAAAAGGCGAAGGAAATGGGTTACAAGCTCATCGAACACACTCTCGTCATGTATGGCGAATGTCTGCGTGGGGATGCCTGCCCGAATCTGAAGCCGGCGGGTGTTCGTTCAAAGTCCTGAAGTCTGCTGGCCGCTGCTTTAAACGCAGCGTTGCTGTTCCCGACTGCGGATTACGTGGTCTCGCGCGAACGCTTCAGCAATTCCTCGGCGTGCGCCTGTGCGGTGACGGCATGCCCACCGAGCATGCGAGCGAGTTCAGAGACCCGGCCGCCGGTACTCAGTCGCTCGACGCGGGTGAGAGTATTGCCGGCATGGAGTTCTTTCCGAATGCCGTAGTGCTGGTGTCCCTGGGCGGCAACCTGAGGCAGATGCGTGACGCACAGGACCTGACGTTTCCCGGCCAGCTCACGCAGTTTGGTCCCCACGATTTCAGCAGTACCGCCACCCACGCCGGCGTCCACCTCGTCAAAAATCAAAGTGGCTGCAGAGTGATTCTGGTTGGCGATCAGTTGGACGGCCAGCGCGAGGCGTGACAGCTCCCCGCCCGATGCCACCTTGTTTAACGGCCGGAGCGGTTGGCCAGGATTGGCAGCCAGATCGAAGCGGACCTCTTCATCGCCCCAGGTGCGCGGAGGATTCTGCGGTATCGTGTGCAGCGCCACGGAAAACTTGGCTTTGGGCATGCCCAGTTCGTGAATGACGGTCGTGACCCGGGTGCTCAGTTCCCGGGCGGCCTTCGTGCGCGCATGCGTGAGTTTTTCCGCAGCCTTGCGATAATTTTGAAGCGCCGCCTGTCGCTCGACTTCCAGTTTTTCCAGATCGCCGGCGGCATTCTCGATGCTCCGCAAATCATTCTGCAGGGTCCGGAGCCGTTCCGGGAGTTGATCCGGCTTGATGCGGTGTTTGCGCGCCAGATCGTGGATCGCTTCCAGTCTCCGTTCCACTTCGGCCAGGCGACTGGGGTCCAGATTCAACCGGTCCAGGGCGCGTCTCACGGTATCGGCTGCCTCCTGTATCTGCATTTGCGCTTCGTTGATCAGGGCTTCACCCGTCCCGAAGGCTGGATCAAGCTGGGCCAGCCGGGCCAGCCGGTTGCGCACGCCGGCCAGCTGGTCGTGGAGGCTGTTCTCCCCGCCGTACAGCAGATCCTGCGATTGCCCACCTTCCTGCAGGAGTAACCCGGCATTGGCCAACCGTTGATGATTGGCCGTGATCTGTTCCAGTTCGCCGTCCTGCAGCTGGAGTGCTTCCAGTTCCTGCAGTTGGAAGCGCAGGTAGTCCAGTTGGGCCGGATCGCTGTTCGAGGCGGTGCGCAGGCGTTCAATCTCCGCGTCTATTTCCGCGCATTTCCGAGCGGCGGCGGCAACGCTCGCAAGTACCGTGGCTGGACTGCCGAAATCGTCCAGCAATTCACGCTGCGTATCGGTGCGCAACAGGCTCTGGTGTTCGTTCTGTCCATGGATTTCTACCAGACGTTCACCGAGTTCACGCAGGTTGCCCAACGAGGCCGTGGTGCCGTTGATGAAGGCGCGCGAGCGGCCATCATTGGAGATGACCCGGCGCAGCAGGCAGGTTTCGCTGTTGTCGGTATCTTCCATGGCCTGCTTCGCCAGCCAGGCGCGTGCCGCCGGCACGGTTTGCAGTGAAAACTCGGCAGCGATATCGGCCTGGGCGGTCCCGTTGCGTACCTGTGCGGCCTCTGCCCGATCGCCCAGAAGCAGGCCGAGCGCGTCAATCAGGATGGATTTTCCCGTGCCGGTTTCGCCGGATAACACACTGAATCCGGCAGAAAATTCGAGATCCAGTGCATCAATGATGGCGAAGTTTTTGATGTGCAGGGTGCGCAGCATTGTCAGTCGTGGCTGTAAAAACGCTCACGCCCCCAATGAAGTTTATTCCTTAATATATTGAAATAACTATAATTTTCAGGATGGATCAGCTCCAGTACATGTTCCGAGCGCGTTACCACCACCCCGTCACCGGGCGACAGGGTTTCATTGCGTTGGCCGTCGCTGGTACACATGGCCCGTACGCGTTGAGCGCCGCCGAGGACTACGCGCACGCTTCGATCACAGCCCACCACCACGGGGCGGTCGGACAGCGCGTGTGGACAGATCGGCACCAGGGTTAGCGCTTCCAGTCCGGGGTGGAGTACCGGCCCGCCGCTGGACAGGGCATAGGCCGTTGAGCCCGTGGGTGTGGAAATGATGATTCCGTCGGCACGGTGTTGGCTGATGAATTCGTCGTCCAGCCAGGTTTCGAATTCCAGCATGCGCACGGCCGCCTGACTGCGGATGACCACGTCGTTGATGGCCAGAAACGATCCACGCCGCTTGCGTCCGCGGTGGATCTCGGCAGACAGCAGCAGACGCCGTTCGCGCACATAACGGCCTTCAAACACGTCGTCGAGCGCCGCTCGCGCGTCAGCCGCTGCTACATCCACCATGAATCCGAGCCGGCCCCGGTTGATACCCAGAATCGGTACGCCAGCGGGTGCCAGTGTCCGCGCAGCGGCCAGCAGCGTGCCGTCGCCACCCACGACCACGGCGAGGTCGCAACGTCGGGCGAGGCCGGTGGATATTGCCACACGCTCACCCGCATTTTTAAGTACGGGTGCGAGGGCACGATCGATCAGTACCGTGCACTGTCGTTTCTGCAGGTACCGGCTTATGGTGCGCAGGGTCGAAATGACGCGTGCGTCGTGCGGTTTTCCAAAGAGGCCTACGGTTTCAAATTCGCTCATTTCAGACGAGAGGGGGATGGTGCGGGCGGACGTGCCCTGAAAATTAGCACGAAATTCGCCGCTGGCGTTTGGGGGGCGCTTGACGGCGTTTTTTTCAAGCTGTTAGCGTCTGCACATGAATCGGATCCGGAAAGACACAACGTCATTGGATACCCGCACCGGCGAACTGCTGAAACTGCTGGTGGAACGTTACATCCAGGACGGTCAGCCTGTGGGCTCGCGCACGCTATCGCGCGCCAGCGGGCTGGCCCTGTCGGCGGCAACCATCCGCAACGTCATGGCGGATCTGGACGATCTGGGTCTGGTGTGCTCGCCCCATACCTCCGCGGGACGTATTCCCACCACGCGCGGTTACCGTTACTTCGTTGATACCCTGCTGGCACCGGAGGCCTTGTCCGACCGTGACCAGCACCTGATTGCAGAAGAACTGCTGCCCCGCCGCGGTGGAGAAAGCGACCTGCTGCATGCCGCTTCGGAGCTGTTGTCCGCGCTGTCGCATATGGCCGGTGTCGTGACCGTTCCCAGGCGCAATCTTGCGGTTTTGCGCCGTATCCAGTTTCTGCCGCTGTCCGACCGGCGGGTATTGACCATTCTGGTCGTCAACCAGCGTGAAGTACAGAACCGCATTCTGCGCACCGACCGTGATTATGGCGCCGACGAACTGGAATGCTTTGCCAACGCCATCAACCAGCATTTCACCGGCCGTGATCTGACGTGCCTGCGTCAGGAACTGCTGGACGACGTGACTACCGCTAAAACAAGGGCGGACCGTACGCTGCAGCAAGCCGTGGCAATGGCGGAACAGGTCCTCTCCGTGGAAGACGAGAGCCGGCACGATTACGTGCTGGCCGGCGGCGCCAATCTGATGGCGTTTCACGAACTGGCCGACGTTCAGCGTCTGCGCGGCCTGTTTGATGCACTCGACCGCAAGCGCGAACTGCTCCAGCTGTTCGACCAGTGTCTCGGTGCCGAGAGCATGCAGATTTTCATCGGCGGCGAGTCGGGATACCGGGTGCTGGACGAGTGCAGCGTGGTAAGTGCCCCGTATACCATCAACGGAAAAATGGCGGGCGTGCTGGGAGTCATCGGGCCCACCCGCATGGCCTATTCCCGCATCATCCCGCTGGTCGCCGCCACCGCCAGGCAGTTGGGCGAGGGCTTGAATAGCTAGAAGCTTGTCACCATATGCGGGTTCCCTCTTGGGCAATGCCGCCGTAATTCTTCATGAAAAGCACGATCAAACCCGACGAAACAGATCTCCCGCCCCCCGTTTCGCTGGAAGCGGACGTTTCCCTTGAATCGCTCCAGGCCCGGCTGGCAGAAGCCGAGCGGAAAGCGGTGGAAAACTGGGACAAATTCCTGCGCGCCTCGGCCGAGGTGGAGAACGTCCGTCGGCGGGCCGAGCGTGATGCCGGGGCACTTCAAAAATATGCCCTGGAGCGAATTCTGAGCGAACTGATTACGGTCTTGGACAGTCTGGAACTGGGACTCAAGGCGGCGGGTGAGAACGCCGACGCCAAAGCTCTAACCGAGGGATTGCAACTGATCCACAAGCAGTTCTCGAACACTCTGGAGCGCTATGGCATCAGTGTTATTGACCCGGTGGGTCAACCCTTCAACCCGGATTTGCATCAGGCGGTGTCCATGGTGGAATCGGCCGGTGCCGCGCCCCAGTGCGTGCTCACGGTGATGCAGAAAGGTTACCGCCTGCACGAACGGTTGCTGCGGCCGGCCATGGTGGTGGTGGCCAAGGCCACGACGACGGGGGACAGGGGACGGGAGTCGGGGGACGTGGAAAATACACACAAACCGCACTGATTTTCTTTACCCTGACTCCTGACCCCCGTCCCCGCTTGAAAAGCTGGAGGCCAACTCCATTAACCACCACAACAGTTTCAACAGCTTCGGAGCATCACGATGGCAAAAATGATTGGCATTGACCTCGGCACCACCAACTCCTGTGTGGCCATCATGGAGGGCGGGCAGCCCAAGGTAATTGAGAACAGTGAGGGCGAACGCACTACTCCCTCCGTGGTCGCGTACGCGGACGACGGTCAGACAATTGTCGGCCGGCCGGCCAAGCGGCAAGCGGTGACCAATCCCCACAATACGCTGTACGGCGTCAAACGGCTGATCGGCCGCCGCTTCGAAGACCCCATGGTGGCCAAGGACATCAACATGGTGCCGTTCAGGATCGTCAAGGCCGACAATGGCGACGCCTGGGTGGAAGCCAAGGGCAAAAAAGTCGCGCCGCCGCAGATTTCCGCCGAAGTGCTGACCAAGATGAAGAAAACCGCCGAGGATTATCTCGGCGAGAAAGTCACGGAGGCGGTCATCACGGTGCCGGCGTATTTCAACGATTCGCAGCGTCAGGCGACCAAGGACGCCGGCCGTATTGCGGGCCTGGAGGTCAAGCGCATCATCAACGAGCCGACCGCGGCCGCGCTGGCCTTCGGCCTGGACAAGGTCACCGGCGACAAGAAGATCGCCGTATACGACCTGGGCGGTGGGACGTTCGATATTTCCATCATCGAAATCGCGGAAGTGGACAAGGAGCACCAGTTCGAGGTGTTGTCCACCAACGGCGACACCTTCCTCGGCGGCGAAGATTTCGACATGCGGGTAATTGAATACATTGTCGCCGAGTTCAAAAAGGACAGCGGCATAGACCTGAAGAAAGATCCACTGGCACTGCAACGCCTGAAGGAGGCGGCCGAGAAGGCCAAGATCGAACTGTCGTCCACCACGCAGACCGAGATCAATCTGCCGTACGTGACGGCCGATGCCAGCGGGCCGAAACATCTCAACATGAAACTGACGCGCGCCAAGCTCGAGTCGCTGGTGGAAGATCTGATTGAAAAAACGCTCGAACCCTGCCGCATCGCGCTCAAAGACTCCGGACTCAAGGCGTCCGAGATCCAGGAAGTGATCCTGGTGGGGGGGCAGACCCGCATGCCCAAGGTGCAGGAAGTGGTTAAAACCCTGTTCGGCCGCGAACCGCGCAAGGACGTCAATCCCGACGAGGCGGTCGCGGTCGGTGCGGCCATCCAGGCCTCGGTACTCTCCGGAGAGCGCAAGGACGTGCTGCTGCTGGACGTCACGCCGCTGTCGTTGGGTATTGAAACGCTCGGCGGCAAAATGACCAAGCTGATTGAGAAAAATACGACCATTCCGACCAAGAAGACGGAAACCTTCACCACGGCCGAGGATCATCAAACCGCCGTGACCATCCAGGTCTACCAGGGCGAACGTGAGCAGGCCCATGCCAACAAACTGCTCGGACGTTTTGATCTGACCGATCTGCCGCCGGCGTCGCGCGGTGTGCCGCAGGTGGAGGTGACGTTCGACATTGATGCCAATGGCATTCTCAACGTATCGGCCAAAGACAAGGCGACCGGCAAGAGCCAGTCCATCGTGATCAAGGCCAATTCAGGCCTGTCCGAGGACGAGATCAAGAAGATGGTCAAGGACGCCGAGCTGCACTCCGAGGAGGACAAGAAGTTCAATGAACTGATTACCGCACGCAATACCGGTGATCACATGATTCATGCCGTCGAAAAGTCGCTGAAGGACCTGGCGAGCGAGATTCAAGAGGATGAAAAGAAGGCCATTGAAGAGGCGGTCAAGGACCTGCGTGAAGCGCTGAAGGGCGACGACAAGGACGCCATCACTTCCAGAACCGAGAAGCTGGCGGAATCCTCCGCCAAACTGGCCGAGCGTGCCTACAAGAAGGCGCAAGCCGAGACCGGGGCAGGCGCTTCCAAATCCGATGGGGAAGGCGCTGCGAAGAATGACGATGTGGTGGATGCGGAATTCAGCGAAGTCAAGGACGAAAAGAAAAGCTAAAGGCGCCTCACACAAAGGCACAAAGGTCGCAGAGGCGCAAACATGAATATGTTCTTGGCGCACTTTGCGACTTTGCGCGAGATATTTTTTGATGCTCTTGGGCACACGTGAATGTCAAAGCGTGACTATTACGAAGTGCTGGGCGTCGGCAAGGACGCCGGCGAGGACGAACTCAAGAAGGCCTATCGCCGGCTGGCGATGAAACTGCATCCGGACCGCAATCCGGGCAGCACGGAGGCCGAAGAGCGATTCAAGGAGGTCAATGAGGCGTACGGCGTTCTCACCGATCCCGACAAGCGCGAAATTTACAATCAGTACGGTCACGAGGGTCTGCAACACGGGGGCGGGGGCGCTGGCAATTTTGCTGAAGGGTTCTCGGATGTCTTTGGCGATATTTTTTCGGACATCTTCGGCGGCCGGCATGCCGGCCCGCGTCGGGGTGCCCATCTGCGTTACAACATCGAGTTGTCCCTGGAGGAAGCGGCACTGGGTACCCAGGCCACCATCCGCATCCCCAAACTGGAAATGTGCAGTACCTGCCACGGTCACGCCACCGCCAGCGGCAAGGCCGCGGCGGCCTGTCCGACGTGTCGCGGCAGCGGGCAGGTGCGCCTGCAGCAGGGATTTTTTACCCTGCAGCAGGCGTGCCCACACTGCCGCGGCCGGGGAACCGTCATCAGCGATCCCTGCAAGACCTGCCGTGGCAGTGGACACATACGTCGCGAAAAGACGCTCGAGGTCAAGATTCCTCCCGGCGTGGATACCGGTGACCGTATCCGGCTGAGCGGTGAGGGGGAATGGGGCGGGCGGAGCGCGCCGCCCGGAGATCTTTACGTCCAGATCGCCATCAGGCCCCATCCACTTTTCGAGCGTGACGGCGGCGATTTGTTGTGTACCGTCCCCATTGGAATGGTTACCGCGGCGCTGGGCGGCGAACTGGAAGTGCCGACGCTGGCTGGCAAAACCACGCTCAAAATTCCGGAAGCCACTCAGAGCGGTGCGGTGTTCCGACTGCGCGGCCTGGGTGTCCAGTCCGTACGCGGTGGCCGACCGGGTGATTTGCTCTGCACCGTGGCGGTTGAAACACCGGTGCACCTCAGCAAAATCCAGAAGGAACTGTTGCGACAGTTCGGAGATTCGCTGGAGGACAGCCGTGAACGGCACCATCCCGAATCCGCCTCGTGGTTGGAAAAGACACGCGCCTTCATCAAAGAGCACATCAAACGCTGAGGGTCGGCATCACGCGTGGTAAAGTGCGGCCTGCATACGACACGTTGACCCATGACCACTACCCGTATTGCCATTCTGGGTGCTTCCGGCCGCATGGGCCGCACCCTGATTCAGACCGCGCTGGCATTGCCTGTGATTGATCTGACGACGGCCATTGATCGCTGGGACAGCCCGGAACTGGGCGAGGACGTGGCCTCGTTTGTGGGGCGTCCGGCCTCCGGCGTCGCGCTGGCTCACGATCTTTCCGCGGCGACCGCTTCGTTCGACGTGGTGGTGGATTTCAGCAGTCCGGAAGCCACGCTGGCCGCACTGGAGGTCTGTCAGAAACATCGCAAGGGCATGGTTATCGGTACCACGGGATTCGCCCCAACGCAGAAAAAAGAGATTGAATCTGCCACGCAAGTCATTCCCATCTGTCAGTCGGCCAACTTCAGCGTGGGCGTCAATGTCGTCCTCAAGCTCCTGGAGCAGGCTGCCCACGCTCTGGGTGACGCCTATGACGTGGAAATCGTCGAGACCCATCACCGCAACAAGACGGATGCCCCTAGCGGTACCGCGCTACTCTTGGGCGAAACGGTGGCACAGGCCATGAATCGTGACCTGAAGGCGGTGGCGGTTTATGGTCGCGAAGGGCAGACGGGCGTGCGCGATCAGAGGACGATTGGGTTTTCCACGCTCCGCGGCGGCGACGTCGTTGGCGATCATGCCGTGCTGTTTCTGGGCGAAGGAGAGCGGGTGGAGATCGCCCACAAGGCCACCAGCCGTTCAAACTTCGCGCTCGGAGCTTTGCGGGCCGCCGCCTGGCTCAAAGGTAAAGCTCCTGGGCTGTACTCCATGCAAGACGTGTTGGAGCTTTGAGAGTCTCTGAGCCGTCCCCCTATGCCGGAGATTCCGTACTGTTGCTTACCGCGGACTAAAAACTTTCCTGCGCGCATCGAGTCCGGTAAGATGCGCGCCTAATCCTGACGGGGGCTCTGGCCCCCGTTTGTGTATCCACCATGGATTAGACGCTGACAATGACCACGCCTGCTCCGGCTTTGCTCGCACTCGCCGACGGCAGCGTTTTTAGAGGCGTTTCCATCGGTCCCGACGGCCTCACTGTCGGCGAGGTGGTGTTCAACACCGCCATGACGGGGTACCAGGAAATCCTGACCGACCCCTCCTACCGCGAACAGATCGTCACGTTCACGTATCCGCACATCGGCAACTACGGCACGTCGCTGGAAGATGCGGAGTCAGAAAAAGTGCAACTGGCCGGGCTGGTGCTGAGGGAAGTACCGCGTATCCACTCGAATTGGCGGTCCACACAGGACTTCCGCGGCTATCTGAAATCCAACCGAGTGGTGACCATCGCAGAAATTGATACACGACGCCTGACTCGCGTGCTGCGTGACAAAGGTGCCCAAAACGGCTGTTTGATGGCGGGTGAAGTGAACGAAGCTGAAGCGCTGCGGCGCGCGCGTGCCTGGCCCGGTCTCAAGGGCATGGACCTGGCCAGAGTAGTGACGACGGCCAAACCGTACCCGTGGACCGAAGGCAGTTGGGTTGGGCCGGACGAAAAACGCCGGACCATGCCTCCGCGCTTCCATGTGGTGGCGTACGACTTTGGCATCAAGCGCAATATCTTGCGCCTGTTGGTGGATCGCGGCTGCCGTGTGACCGTGGTACCGGCGCAGACCTCTGCCACGGAAACCTTAAAACTAAGGCCGGACGGCGTGTTCCTGTCCAATGGGCCCGGCGATCCGGAGCCCTGTACGTATGCCGTTCAGGCCACGCGTGAATTTATCGCGCGCAAATTGCCGGTCTACGGCATCTGCCTGGGTCACCAGCTTCTCGGTCTGGCCGCTGGCGGTAGAACCCTGAAAATGAAGTTCGGTCACCACGGCGCCAACCACCCGGTACAGGATCTGGAAAACGGGCGGGTGTACATCACCAGTCAGAACCACGGTTTTGCGGTAGACGAACAGACCCTGCCCGCCAATGTGAAAGTGACCCATCGCTCGCTGTTCGATGGCTCCAACCAGGGTCTGCGCGTGCTTGATGCGCCGGCGTTCAGTTTCCAGGGTCACCCGGAAGCCTCGCCGGGCCCTCATGAGATGGGTTATCTGTTTGACCGGTTTACCGCGATGATGGAGGCCGGCAATGCCTAAACGTACCGATATTCAAAGTGTTCTGATTATCGGGGCCGGCCCGATTGTCATCGGACAAGCCTGCGAGTTTGATTACTCCGGTGCCCAGGCCTGCAAGGCCCTGAAAGAGGAGGGCTACCGGGTCATTCTGGTCAACAGCAATCCGGCGACCATCATGACCGATCCGGAAATGGCCGACGCGACTTATATCGAACCCGTCCGCTGGCAGACGATTGAAAAGATCCTCGAGAAGGAAAAGCCGGATGCCATCCTGCCGACCATGGGCGGCCAGACTGCCCTGAACTGTGCCATGGACCTCGTGAAACACGGAGTTCTCGAAAAACATGAGGTCGAACTGATTGGCGCCAATGCCCAAGCTATAGATCTGGCCGAAGACCGCCAGAAATTCCGTGACGCCATGACCGAGATCGGTTTGGGTTCGGCAAAGTCCGGCGCCGCCCACAATCTTGACGAGGCACGGAAGATCCAGGAACGCATTGGATTTCCCGTGATCATCCGGCCCAGTTTCACGCTCGGCGGCACCGGCGGCGGCGTGGCGTACAACGTAGAGGAATTCGAGGGGATCGCCGCACGCGGTCTCGACCTTTCTCCCACCGCCGAAATTCTGATTGAAGAATCGCTGCTGGGCTGGAAGGAATTCGAGATGGAGGTGGTGCGGGATCAAAAAGACAACTGCATCATCATCTGTTCGATTGAGAATTTCGATCCGATGGGCGTGCACACCGGAGATTCCATCACCGTAGCTCCGGCCCAGACGCTCAGTGACAAGGAGTACCAGCGGCTTCGCGACGCGTCCATCAAGGTTTTGCGCAGGATCGGGGTGGACACCGGCGGGTCTAACGTCCAGTTCGCCATCAATCCAGCCGATGGACGCATGATCGTGATTGAGATGAATCCGCGCGTCTCGCGCTCTTCGGCGCTGGCATCCAAGGCCACCGGATTTCCCATTGCCAAAATTGCGACCAAGCTGGCCGTGGGCTATACCCTGGACGAACTGCGCAACGAAATCACCGGCGGCGTTACACCGGCTTCGTTCGAGCCGACGCTGGATTACGTCGTAACGAAAATTCCACGCTTTACCTTCGAAAAATTCCCGCAGGCCGACTCGCGGTTGACGACGCAGATGAAATCGGTGGGTGAGGTCATGGCCATCGGTCGTAACTTCCAGGAATCCCTGCACAAGGCCCTGCGCGGTCTGGAAGTGGGTTCGGATGGTTTTGAACCCCAAATCATCCCCGAAGGCAGGACGTATTCCGAAGAGGACCTGAACCGCATCCACACCGAACTGGCCATTGCCCGCAGCCGGCGCCTCTGGTTCATCGGAGATGCGTTTCGCGCGGGGATGAGCGTTGCAGAGATTTTTGCACTGTCCAGAATCGATCCCTGGTTTCTGGAGCAGATCGAAGAATTGATCCGGATGGAGACCGAGATGGCCGGCTGTAAACCGGCCCGTCTCGATGCCGGAACCCTGCGTCGCTGGAAACGGCTTGGGTTCTCCGACCGGCGCCTGGCGCGATTGATGGGCGTGAAGGAAGAGACGCTGCGTGCACGCCGTCACCGGCTGGAGGTGCGGCCGGTGTACAAACGCGTGGACAGCTGTGCCGCGGAGTTTCCCTCCAGTACGGCGTATCTCTATTCCAGCTACGACGAGGAATGCGAGGCACAGCCGACGAAACGCAAGAAGATTGTCGTGCTGGGTGGCGGGCCGAACCGGATTGGGCAGGGCATTGAATTTGATTACTGCTGCGTCCACGCGGCACTGGCGCTGCGCGAAGACGGCTACGAGACCATCATGATCAATTGCAATCCGGAAACGGTTTCGACTGATTACGACACGTCCGACCGGCTCTACTTTGAGCCGCTGACCTTTGAAGACGTGATGGAGATCATCGATCTGGAAAAACCCGAGGGTGTGATTGTCCAGTTCGGTGGTCAGACGCCACTGAAACTGGCGCGACAACTGGAAAAGGCCGGCGCACCCATCATCGGCACGACGCCGAACGCCATCGATCTGGCCGAAGATCGCGAACGCTTCCAGAAGCTGGTTAACCGGCTCAGGTTGCTGCAGCCCCCGAACGGTACGGCCCGCTCCGAGAAACAGGCCCTGGCGGTGGCCGGCAAGGTCGGTTATCCACTGGTGGTACGCCCGTCTTACGTGCTCGGCGGCCGTGCCATGGAAATCGTGCACGACGATGAAGATCTGCAGCGCTACATGACCGAAGCGGTCCAGGTTTCCAATGATTCACCGGTCCTGCTGGACCGGTTCCTCGGCAACGCCATCGAAGTGGACGTGGACGCACTGGCGGACGGGACGGATGTGATCATCGGCGGCATCATGGAGCACATCGAAGAGGCGGGCATCCACTCGGGCGATTCGGCCTGCTCCTTGCCGGCGTATTCGCTTTCGAAGGAGGTTCTTGACGACATCCGGGGTCA
>JAKEEJ010000057.1 GCA_022616655.1 Nevskiales bacterium
AGCACCGTGTTGTTTTACGTGGGCGTGGCTTTTGCTTATTTGCTGGTGCTGCCGCTGGCCTTGCGCTTCTTCGTGGCGATGGCACCCGAAGGCGTCGCCGTGATGACCGACATCGGCCGTTATCTGAACTTCGTGCTGGCGCTGTTTGTGGCCTTCGGCCTGGTGTTTGAGACGCCGGTGGCCATCGTGCTGATGGTCTGGAGCGGCTTCATCACGCCGGACGGCCTGGCGTCCAAGCGCGAATACGTGCTGGTGGGTGCGTTTGTCGTGGCCGCCGTCCTTACGCCGCCGGATGTGTTTTCACAGCTTCTGCTGGCGGTGCCCGCCTATCTGTTGTACGAAGTGGGTATTCTCGCGGCGCGTTGGCTGGTGCCGAGCAGCCGGACCGCTGAGACACCGCTGTAACGCATCAAACTTTTTTTTGTAGCTGCGCCAATACGGCAGCGGTCTGCGGCCGCACGCCGTGCCACAACTCGAACGAAGCGGCGGCCTGTTCCACCAGCATGCCCCAGCCGTCCGCAATCCGCGCGGCGCCCTGGGTCTGTGCCCAGGCTCCGAACGGTTCAAACGCCCGGCCGTAGGACAGGTCGTAGCAGGCCCCGTTGGGCGCGAGCAGTCCCGGCGGCAGTCTCGGTACCTGGCCCTGGTGACCGGCGGACGTGGCGTTGATGATGAGATCGTAGGTGTCGCCCTTGAGTGCCAGGTGGGTGCAGGGGCGCACGGGGCCCAGCGTCTTGAATTCGGCGGCGATCTTTTCCACGGCCCAGGGCGTGCGGCTTGAAATCACCAGTTCTTTCGGCGGTTCGTCGAGCAGCGGTTTGAGAATACCGCGGGCGGCGCCGCCCGCGCCGAGCAGCAATACGCGCTGGTCAGTGATGACGAGTTTCAGATTGTCCTTGAGATCGCGCAGCAATCCCGTCCCGTCCGTGTTGTCGCCGCGCCAGCCGGCGTCGGTACGGATCAGGGTGTTGACCGCGCCGGCGCGCTCGGCGGCGTTGCTGCGGGATTCGCAGAGTGTCGCCGCCGCCTGTTTATGCGGCAGGGTGATGTTGAGGCCCCGGTACCCTGTGGCGTGCAGGCGCTGCAGCGTGGCTGCGAATTGTTCGGGGGCAACGTCCAACGCCTCGTAGCTCAACGAAAGGCCAAGCGTCTGCGCAAACGCCTGATGGATCTGCGGGGACAGGCTGTGGGCGATCGGGTGCCCCAGCACCGCGTAAAAGTCCACTATGCGTCCTTGAGCCAGAGCGCAACCTGCTTTGCAAAGTACGTCAGGATCGCATCGGCGCCGGCGCGGCGCAGGCACAGCAGGGTTTCCAGCACGGCGGCTTTTTCATCCAGCGCGCCGCGCGCCGCGGCGGCTTTGAGCATCGCGTATTCGCCGCTGACTTGATAGGCCAGGGTGGGCACGCCAAAGCGGTCCTTCACCCGGCGCAGGATGTCGAGATACGGCAGGCCGGGCTTCACCATCACCAGGTCGGCGCCCTCGGCGAGGTCCAGGGCCACTTCGCGCAGCGCCTCGTCGCTGTTGGCCGGGTCCATCTGATAGTGGCGTTTGTCGCCCTTGAGCCGGGAGGCGGAGCCGACCGCGTCGCGGAACGGGCCGTAGAAACTGCTGGCGTACTTCGCGGCATACGACAACAACAGCGTGTTTTTGAGGCCTGCGCGCTCCAGACCTTGACGGATGGCGCCGATGCGGCCGTCCATCATGTCGGACGGTGCCAGCACGTCCGCGCCCGCCCGCGCGTAGAGCACCGCCTGCCGGGTGAGGATCTCAATGGTGGCATCGTTGTCCACGGCGCCGCGCGCGTCCAGCACGCCATCGTGGCCGTGGCGGGTGTAGGGGTCGAGCGCAATGTCCACGATGACACCGACGTCCGGGCAGGCTTTTTTCACCGCGGCCAGCGCACGCGGTACCAGGCCGTCCGGGTTGAGCGCCTCGTCGCCGGCGTCGTTCTTCAGAAGCGCCGGGATGACCGGGAACAGGGCCACGGCCGCGAGACCGAGCGCGCGCACGGCCTTGACCTCGCGCACCAGTTCGGAAAGGTTCAGCCGCGTCACGCCGGGCATGGAGCGCACGGGTCCGCACCGCCGGCCTTCGGCCACGAACAGCGGCTGGATCAACTGCTCCGGTGCGAGCCGCGTTTCGCGCACCAGGGCGCGAATCCAACCGGCGTGGCGCGTGCGACGCAGACGGGTATCGGGGAAATGACCGGCAACCATAGAGTGCGCGATTATAGAGCCTGTTAATCACGGCGAGCCGTCTGTCAACGGAGACGCGAAATTATGGAATGGATGGTGGCCCACGCGGGCGATCTGCGCCTCGCCGCCTTTGGGGGCGTGCTGGCGTTCGTGCTGCTGCTGGAAGTGCGCTGGCCCCAACGTCCCGGTCCCATGCAGCGCCGCCCGCGCTGGGTCGCCAACCTGGGTCTGGTGGCGCTGGACACCGTGCTGGTCCGGCTGCTGCTGCCGCTCGGCGCCATCGGTGTCGCCTTGTGGGTGGAACGGACCGGCACCGGATTCCTGAACGCGGTTGGCTGGCCGGTTGCCGTCGAGGCCGTGCTCGCGTTTCTGGCACTGGACGCCCTGATTTACTGGCAGCACCGGATCTTTCACAAAGTGCCGGCGTTCTGGCGGCTGCACCGTGTGCACCACAGCGACCTTGAATTCGACGCCACCACGGCACTGCGTTTCCACCCCGCAGAGATTCTGCTGTCCATGCTGATCAAGATGGCGGCGGTGGCGCTGCTCGGCGCGCCCGCCGTGGCGGTGGTGGTGTTCGAGATCGCGCTGAACGGTACCGCGATGTTCAATCATGCCAACCTGCGTCTGCCCCCGGCGGTGGATCGCGTGCTGCGCCTGATGGTGGTGACGCCCGACATGCACCGCGTGCACCACTCGGTGCATCGCGTCGAACACGATACGAATTTCGGCTTCAACCTGCCCTGGTGGGACCGGTTGTTCGGCAGCTACACGCCTCAACCCCGCGAGGGACACACCGGCATGCGCATCGGCCTGCAACAATTCCGGACCCCGGACGCGCAGGGTCTGGTTGCGCTGCTGACGCAACCGGCGCAACCGCTCTGAGGCACCATGTACTTACTGGCGATAGATCAGGGCACCACCAGCACGCGCGCCATTGTTTTTGATAAACAGGGTGCCAAACAGGGTCAGGCGCAGATCGAACTGCCCCCGTCTTACCCGCAGCCCGGCTGGGTGGAGCACGACCCCGAACGCATCTGGGCCGACACACAAGCGGTCGTGCAGGAGGCGCTCAAAGCCGCCGGACTCAAAGCGCAGGATATTGCCGCCGCCGGCATCACCAACCAGCGCGAAACCACGGTGCTGTGGGATCGCAAAACCGGCAAACCGGTGTACCCGGCCATGGTCTGGCAGGACCGCCGCACGGCTGCTTTTTGCAAAGGCCGGCAATCCCCCGAGCGCGAGCGCTGGCTCGCGGAAAAAACCGGGCTGTGTCTGGATCCGTACTTCTCGGCCACCAAAATCCACTGGATACTCGAGCATGTGGCCGGCGCACGGGCGCGCGCTTCAGGCGGCGAGCTGGCCTTCGGCACCGTGGACAGCTGGTTGTTGTGGAAACTGACCGGCGGCAAGGTCCACGCCACCGACGCCACCAATGCGTCCCGCACGCTGCTGTTCAATATCCGCACGCAACAGTGGGACCCGGAACTGCTGGAGTTTTTTGACGTGCCGGCCGCGCTGCTGCCGGAGGTCAAGGACTGTGCCGCCGCGTACGGCGCGACCGACAAGGCCTTGTTCGGTGCCGGTATTCCCATCCTCGGAGTGGCCGGCGATCAGCAGGCCGCCACCTTCGGCCAGGCCTGTTTTGCGCCCGGCATGATCAAGATGACCTACGGTACCGGCGGATTCATGGTGCTGAATCTGGGCGGAGAATTCGTCGTGTCCAAAAACCGCCTGCTGACCACGACGGCGTATCGCCTTGACGGGAAAACCACCTACGCACTGGAAGGCAGTGTTTTCAACGCCGGCACCGCGGTGCAGTGGTTGCGCGACGCGGTGAAGCTGATCCGGTCCGCCGCCGAGACCGAGGCCATCGCCAACAGCATTCCCGACACCCGCGGCGTCTATCTGGTGCCGGCCTTCACCGGCCTGGGCGCACCCTACTGGGACCCGGAAGCGCGCGGCGCGGTGCTGGGCCTGACGCGCGATGCCGGCACGGCCCACCTCGTGCGCGCCGCGCTGGAGTCGGTGTGCTACCAGACCCGCGACCTGTTGACGGCCATGTCCGAAGACGCTCCGGCGCCGACGGAGCTGCGCGTGGACGGCGGCATGGTGGTCAACGACTGGCTGATTCAGTTCCTGGCCGACATTCTGAAAATTCCGGTGGTGCGGCCGCAGACGGTGGAAACCACCGCGCTCGGCGTGGCCTTTCTCGCCGGCCTGCAGGCCGGCGTGTACCGCTCGCTCGAGGACATTCAACGTCTCTGGCAATCCGACCGGCGGTTCACGCCCACTATGCCCGCCGCGCAGGCGGACGCTCTTTATGACGGTTGGCGCAAGGCGGTGGCGCGGGTCAGAGCATGACCCCGGAGCCGTCACGCCTGCATGTCGACGCGGCCTGCCGCGTGCTGACGGCGGGCGGAATCATTGCCTATCCCACCGAAGGCGTGTGGGGTCTGGGCTGCGATCCGCTGAATCGTCATGCCT
>JAKEEJ010000058.1 GCA_022616655.1 Nevskiales bacterium
CAGCAAGCCCTGTTTGTCAATCACATGACGCGAACGGATCCCGGAGGCCTTGACGATAAAATCGGAGGACGACGGTTGCAGAGCCGTCATCGAACCCGCGGTGATTCCGGCCGCATGCTCGCGGTTGTGGCGTTCGACGTAGGCATTGAAGGACGCCACCAGCTCTTCGTTGGAAATGGTCTCGGGTGGCGCGTACAACCCGCTGCCGGTCACGGCGACTCGCTGCATGCGTGGGTCTCACAAGAAAACTTACCGCAAAGTTTAACGCGCCGGCACCGATTCCGTCGGAATGGGCCAGCCGGCACGCTGCAGGGCCGCCTCGATGTGCTCGCGCACGACCCGTTCATGGCGGAAGCTCAGGTGTCCTCCCTGATACCACTGGATCGGCACGTTCCAGTGCCGGGCCAGTTGCAGGGGTTGATCGGGCAATACGATGCGATCGGCGGCGCCGGCGAAAATGTACAGCCGCTCGCGCGCCAGCAGCGGCGGACGCGTCAACGGCGACACGGGCCGCAGTACCGTCCGGTACCGCTCAAGCGTGAGACCCTCGATGGAAAAGTACTCACGGTGCGGTGGCGGCAGATGGCGCAACATTGAAGCCGCCAGATCCACCGCGGGGATCCCGGCCACGGCGAAATCCAGGTTTTTCTCGTATTGCACCAGCAACCCGGCGTTGTAGCCGCCCAGGCTGTACCCCAGCACACCGATGCGGGCGGCGTCCTCCTGCGAACGGATCCACGCGAGCGCGCGGCGCAAATCCCACAGCGCCTGAGTTTCGGCGTACAACAGCTCCAGCGGATCGCCGTCCAGATAGCCGTCCCCGGAACGCAGGCCGCGGCGGCGCGGACCGTGCAGAGGCAGCACCGGCATCAGCACGTTCAGCCCCAGACGCTCGTGCAGCCAGCGCGGTGGAAACAGCAGAAAATCCAGCCAGGGCTCGCCCATGCGATACCCGTGCACGCAGACCAGCCACGGCCGCGGCGGGCCGGGGTGGCGCAGCACCCAGGCGGCGGCCTGATGATTGTTGGGATGCTGCACCCAGTTTTCCGCCCTGGGTAATGCGGGATCCAGCGTAAATCCGCTGGCGTAGTTGAGCCGCTCGTAGTCACGGCCGTAGATGCGCGCCTGCTGCACGTAAACCCGGTCCGGAACCGGCGGCGCTCGGTGCAGTGATTCCGGATGCTCCAGCCAGCCTTTGGCGGTCAGCACGTCTTCAAGCTGACGGGCTTCGGCCCCCAGACGCGCGATGGCGTCCCCGCTGGGGATCGGCGCGCTGCCCACAAAATACGCCAGCAGGGCTTCATCCAGCGCGGCTTTAGCGCTCACGGCCAGCGTCTTGACGGGGGGCGGCGTACCGGCGAGTAACGGCTCGCGGTCCAGCGCTGCCCGACCGGCCGTGACGCCGGCCGCAAGGGCCAACACGGCGCCCAGCAGGCCGTCGCCGAATCCGCCGAAGATCATCACGGGCAACACCAGCACCAGGCCCAGAAGCCCGCCGGCGGCCATGTATTCGGTGATACGCAGATCGCCCGGCAGGAGCAACAGCGCCACGCCGGTGGCCAGCATCAATGTTCCGGGAAGCAAACCCAGGATCAGCCAGCCGCCGTCGGCTGCCGCCAGCAGCCAGTACAAACCCGCGGCGATGGGAATGATGGCCAGCGGCTCCCACTGTTTGGGTCGGGGCAGATCCATGTCAACTCCAGTGTCTGAGAACGTCGGTCAGCCGCGCACCCACGGCTTCGACGGCCTGGTTTCGCTTCTCGTCTTTGAGACGGCCGGACGCGTCGAATGCCGTATCGGCGCCCGGCAGGGAAAAGTTTTCGGGCAGCACCGTACATTGCAACTGTAACAACAGATCGCGCACCTGCCGCAAACCGAAGGCGGCGCCATATGCGCCCGGAGATGCCGAAATCAGGGCCGCCACCTTGTAACGATAGGGCAGCAGACCGGATTCGGTGCCGACGGCGCGCGAGGCCCAGTCCAGGGCGTTCTTCAGCAGCGGCGTGATGGACCGGTTGTACTCGGGACAGGCCATCAGAAATCCCTGATGGGCGATCATCAAATCCTTGAGCTTGCGCGCATTGGCTGGCAGACCGTCGCGCGCTTCCGCGTCCTGATCGAACAGCGGCAGGGGCAGATCGGCCAGCTCCAGCCGGGTCACCTCCGCGCCCGCCGATTGAGCCCCCGCCACGGCCAGCGACAGCAGCCGCCGGTTGAAAGATTCGCGGCGGACACTGCCGGCGAACGCCAGAATTCTGGGGGCCGCCATCTCACGCGCTCAGGCGGATCACAAACAGCGCCAGACCCAGCAGCGGCAGCACCGGCAAGCCCTGCACACACCAGCGCAGAGGCCAACGCCTCCGGTGCCCCAGAAAGGCCGCACCGGCCAACAGGGCCAGCGCAGAAAATCCGGCGGTGAACATCAGCAGATCCGGCAGTTGTGACTTCAAACGGGGCTCCGCCTCCAGATACACTCCATAGATCAGGCACACCACGCCCAGCACCAGACCCATCGCGGTCCCGAATGCCAGCAATACAGCGTTCAGAATCTGCAGAACTTTCATAGGGGCCCACTCATACCTGCATGAACACCATCGAAAATCTGGTCTGCTTCGCCCATGGCAAGGAAAGCGGCCCGTGGGGCACCAAGATCACGCGTCTGGCCCAGGTGGCGCGTGCGCGCAGCTTCGAGGTCTTGAGCCCGGATTATAGTCACACCCACGATCCGCACGAACGCGTGGCCCAGCTGCTGGCCCTGGCGCCGCGCGCCCGGCGTCTGGTGCTGGTGGGATCAAGCATGGGCGCCTACGTCTCGGCCATGGCCTGCGCCGAACTCAGACCGCAGGCTCTGTTTCTGATGGCGCCCGCGCTGTACTTTCCCGGCTGGGATGAAGAACCCGCGCAGTGCCCTCCCCTGACGGTGGTCGTGCACGGCTGGCAGGACGAGATCGTGCCGGTGGAGCGCAGTCTGCGTTTTGCGCAGAAGCACCGGGCGGCACTCCATCTGCTGGACAGCGATCATTCCCTGGGCAATCAACTGCCCCTGCTGGCCCTGCTGTTTGACAGACTGCTGAATGCAACGCTGCTCGCATTACCAACAGGACCCGAAATGCGCAGCACGGCGCGGGACGATGACACGTAATTTGTATCGTTCCTGCATCTGATTTATTCTGCACCCGCACCCTTCTCCCGTTACTGGAGGCACGCATGAACCCCCTGGACACCCTCAAGGGCACCCTTATTTCCGGCGTGGTGCTGACCCTCGTTCTGGTTTTTGTGATCAAGGCGATCGCCTGATCCGCTGTCAGGGGATAACAACATGGACATCAATCTTCTCGTTCTGGACCGCTGGCTGCACATCGCCGCCGGCATCACCTGGATCGGCCTGCTGTACTACTTCAACTTCGTGCAGGTGCCCGCGCTGGCGGAAGCCGCGGCCGACAAGGGCGGACCGGGCGGTGCGGGAGTGACCAAGTACGTGGCGCCGCGCGCGCTGCTGTGGTTCCGCTGGGCGGCCCTGGTGACCTGGCTGTCGGGCGCGTTCTACCTGTGGCAGGCCGGCTGGTTCCTGGGCGCATTCACGCTGGGCGCCGCCGGCGCGGCCGGCATTCAGGTCGCGACCATCGGCATGGGCGCCTGGCTGGGCACGATCATGCTGTTCAACGTGTGGGTGATTATCTGGCCGAACCAGAAAAAAATTCTAGGCATCGTCTCCGCGACCGACGAGGAAAAAGGCAAGGCGCGCCGCCGCGCGTTTCTCGCCTCGCGCACGAATACGATGCTCTCGATCCCGATGCTGCTGTTCATGGCCGCCAGCACGCACGGCCTGCCGTTTTGACGGGACATTGACGCGACCCAGAGCCCGGCTCCGGCCGGGTTCTGTTTTTTGGTACCGCACCGCATGCCATCCGACCCATCTCCTTCCAAGATCCGGCATTTCCTGAAACTGTCGGACTTCTCGGCCGACGAACTGCGCGGGCTGGTGACGCGCGCCAGTGGCTTGAAGCAAGACCGCCATTCCGGCGAACGCCCCCTGGCCGGCCGGACGCTCGCGATGCTGTTCGGCAAGAGCTCCACTCGTACACGGGTGTCGTTCGAGGTGGCGATGGCGCAACTGGGCGGACACGCGCTGTTCCTGTCGCCGCGCGACATCCAACTGGGGCGCGGCGAACCGCTGGCGGACACGGCGCGCGTCCTGTCGTCCATGTGCGACGGCATTCTGATTCGCAACGATTCACAATCCGAGCAGGAACAGGTCGCACGGGCTTCGGCCGTGCCGGTGATCAACGGCCTGTCGGAACGTCATCACCCCTGTCAGCTGCTGGCGGACCTGCTGACCTTTTTCGAAAGCCGTGGCGACATCCAAGGCCGGGTCGTGGCCTGGCTGGGCGATGGCAACAACGTCTGCCATTCCTGGATCGAGGCGGCCCGCCTGTTTGAGTTTACGCTGCGCATCGCCTGTCCCGCGGGCCACGATCCCGACGCAGCTCTGGTGACCGCCGCAGGCCGCCGGGTGAAAATTGTGCGTGATCCGCAGGCGGCCGCCGAACGGGCCGACCTGATTGTGACCGACGTGTGGACCAGCATGGGACAGGAAGCCGAAAAGGTTCGGCGGCACGGCGCGTTGGCGCCCTTTCAGGTCAACCGCACGCTGATGAACCTGGCCAAAGCCGATGCGCTGTTCATGCACTGTCTGCCGGCGCACCGCGGCGAGGAAGTCACCGCCGAGGTGATGGACGGTCCGCAAAGCGTCGTCTGGCAGGAGGCCGAAAACCGGCTGCACGCGCAGAAGGCCCTGCTGCTGTTCCTGCTGCGTCCACAACCGTGAGGGGATAAAAGCGTTTCTCCATGATGTATGGCCGCCGCCAAACCGACCTTGCCTGAAGACCTTGACGTCTGCGTCGGGCGCGCGCTGGAGGAAGACATTGGCCGGGGCGACGTGACGGCGCGACTGGTCCCGGCGACTGCCGAAGCGCGGGCGATTCTGCTGACGCGCGAGTCCGCCGTTCTCTGCGGGCAACCCTGGTTTGAACGGGTTTTCGCCAGACTGGACCGGACCGTCCGCATCCGCTGGGAAATACCGGAGGGTGCCCGGGTCCGCGCGGGCCGGCGGGTCGCCGTACTGCACGGACCGGCCCGCAGTCTGCTGACGGGCGAACGCACGGCCCTCAATTTCCTGCAATGGCTGTCCGGCACTGCAACACTGACGCGCGCGTTCGTGGAGCGCGTGCACGGGACTCGGACCCGGATTGTGGATACGCGCAAAACCATTCCCGGCCTGCGCGCGGCGCAGAAATACGCGGTGCGCTGCGGCGGCGGCGTCAATCACCGCTTCGGGCTTTACGATGCCGTTCTGATCAAGGAGAACCACGTGACAGCCGCCGGCGGCATGCGGGCGGCCGTTGAACGGGCCCGTGCCCTGCGGGCGAAAGTGCCGATCATGCTGGAGGCGGAAACTCTCGACGAGGTCCGGATCGGGCTTGAGGCGGGCGTGGACCTGTTGCTGCTGGACGACTTCCCGATCCCGCTGCTCCGGAAGGCGGTGACGCTCGCGCGGGGCCAGCGGCGTTACGCGCGTACCCGGCTGGAAGCTTCGGGCGGCGTGACACTCCAGAACGTACGCGCCATCGCCCGCACGGGCGTGGACCGCATTTCGGTCGGCGCACTGACCAAACACGTGCAGGCCGTGGACCTGTCGTTGCGCTTTGAACCGATTCGATCCGACTCACCGGCTTCCCGCCTCCGGCGCTGAGAGAAAGTCCAGCACCGCACGGTTGTAAAGCCTGGGCACTTCCAGCGGCAGGCCGTGGCGGGTCCCGGGAAATATCTGCAAACGTCCCTGTGGAAGCGCGGCCACCAGGGCTTCGGTTTCGGCACGCGAGAAATAGTCGTGTTCGGCCGCCAGTACCAGCACCGGCATGGACAGCGCTCCCACACACCCCCATACCGACCACCGCACCAGGGCACGGACGGTGCGCAGGTACGCGGTCTTGTCATTGCCGGCGTTGCGCCGCGCCACTTTTTCGCGCAGCGCAGCCTGGTCCGGTCGTGGAAACAGCTTGAGCGCCACCGAGCGTGACAGGCGCCGGGGACCCAGCAGGCTCATGAGCATCAGGCGCGACCACAGCAGACCGCGCTTGACCCAGGTGTCCGCGCGGAAGCTGGGCAGGGTGTTGGACAGCACCAGCTTGCGCACCCGCGCGCCCCGGTCCAGCGCCATCTGCTGAGCCACCGCTCCGCCCATCGAGTACCCGAGCAGATAAAAATTTTCGACGTTCAGATCATCCAGCAACCGCCAGACGTCCGCGGCGAACCGTTCAACGCGATAGTCTCCCGCACGATCGCTGGCACCGAATCCGCGCAGGTCCGGTGCGATCACACGGTAGTGTTTCGAGAATGCCGGAATCTGGTATTCCCAATCCTGGCTGCTCGATCCCAGCCCGTGCAACAGCACCAGCGGCTCGCCCCGTCCGGAGCTGCGGTAATAGAAGCGAACTCCGTCGGCGCGGAATACTCCCATCAGTTCAAACGCCGGCCGCCGGCGGGCATGCAGAAACAGTGGGCATACACTCCGCGCGGGTCCTCGAGCCAGCGCAGGGTGCGCATCACCTCCTCGCCGGACCGCAGCGTACGCATCAGGGATGACGAGGCCCAGCCACGTCCAGCCGCCTGCACGCCCACATACCCCATGAGCTCCGTCAACCAGCGCACCGGCGATTCGAAGCCGGTTTTAAATTCGCGGAGCTCATAAGCCTCCGGCTCCAGCCCCGCCAGGCGCACGGCGGAGGCAACGGCGTCGTCCAGACCGCCCAATTGGTCCACCAGCCCCAGGGCCAGCGCGTCGGCACCGCTCCAGACCCGTCCGCGGGCAATTTCCTTGACCTTCTCCAGCGGCAGTTCACGGCCGGCGGCCACCCCTTCGATGAACCGTTTGTAACCCTGCTCCAGCTGAGCCTGAACGAGAACGGCGGCTTCCGGCACCAGCGCACGGTCAATGCGAAACGCGCCCGCCAAAGGCGTGGTTCCCAGGCCGTCGGTATGAACGCCGAGTTTCTCCAGCGAGCGGTTGACGGTGGGCCACAGCGCGAAGATACCGATCGAACCCGTGAGCGTGGTGTCGTGTGCCCAGATTTCGTCGGCATCCATGGCCACCCAATAACCGCCCGAGGCGGCAATGCTCGACATCGAAACGACCACGGGTTTCCCCGCCTCTTGCAGGGTTTGCAGTTCGCGACGGATATGCTCGGAACCGAACACGCTGCCGCCCGGAGAATCCACCCGCAGGACGACGGCGGCCACTTCATCGTCCTGGCGCGCCAGGTTGAGCTGATCGGCAATCGTCTCGGCACCGGCCAGGCCCGGTCGGCTGTCCCCGTCAATAATTTCACCTTGTACCACCACCAGCGCAATAGTTTTACCGGGCTTGACCGTCGCCAGGCTCTGCGGCAGTGCCCGGGCGCGCAGGTATTCGCTGTAGTGGATCTGGCGGAAACTGCCGTGCACCTCGTCCCAACCCACTCGTTCGGCGATGCGCGCGCGAAATTCCGGAAGCGTCTCGACAGCGTCCACCAGCTGACGCTCTTTGGCGTACGCCGCAGCATCGCCGCCATTTTTCTGCAAGGCCGCGGGCATGCGTCGCACGTACTCTTCCACCGCTTTCCCGTCCAGTTTGCGGCCTTCGGCCACGCTGCGTCCGTAGCTGGCCCACAAATCACCGAGCCAGTCGCGACTGGCCTCGCGCGCTTCGGGTGACATGTCGTTGCGCTCCAGCGGTTCCGCCGCCGATTTGTACTCGCCCACACGGAACACGTTGATCTCGATTCCCAGCGTATCCAGTGCCTGTTTGAAGTAGTTCTGGTAAACGTCAAAACCTTCCAGGGACACCAGGCCCAGCGGATCGAGCGAAACGTGGTCGGCCTGCGCCGCCACCAGGTAATGCTCCTGGCTGTAGTACGGGCCGTAGGCGTACACCGGCTTGCCCGCGGCACGGAACAACTGCACCGACTCGTTCAATTCCTGCAGCTGCGGCAGACCGGCCTCCGCCAGCGCGTCCAGCTTGAGCACCGCCAACGGAATGCGCGGATCGTTTGCCGCTTTTTTCAGCGCGTCTGTAAGGTCGCGCAGCGGAGTCTGGGACGGCAGTTCACCGGTCAACTCCTCGAAAAACCGCAGGGTCGGATCCAGATCGGTCGAATCCACCAGCCGACCGGTGGGATAAATGACCAGCGCCACGTTGTCCTCAACCGTTCCGGGCCGCTCGCTCCGGGAGGCCAGCCAGATCAGCGCGAACACCAGCACGACAAAAGCGGCCAGGATCGCCTGTGACAGGCCCATGACGAGAGACCACAGCACGCCAAACAGATGTCCGAGCGCGGATCGGGGGGAATGGGTCATGAGGGAGATGACAATCGGCTACCGTGTGCTGCCCATGGTAACC
>JAKEEJ010000059.1 GCA_022616655.1 Nevskiales bacterium
CACCGCGTTCATCGGCCCGTCCGGCTGCGGCAAGTCCACGCTGCTGCGCTGTTTCAATCGCATGAACGACCTGATTGACGGCTGCCGCATCGAAGGGCAGATTCGTCTCGACCGCAAGAATATTTTTGACCCGGACGTGGACGCGGCGCAGTTGCGCCGGCGCGTGGGCATGGTGTTCCAGAAGCCCAATCCTTTTCCCAAGAGCATTTACGAGAACGTGGCCTACGGCCTGCGCTTGGGCGGCTTGAATCGCAAGCGCCTGCTGGACGAGACCGTTGAATGGGCGCTCAAGGGTGCCGCGCTGTGGGACGAGGTCAAGGACCGGCTGGAGGACAACGCGCTGGGCCTGTCCGGCGGGCAGCAGCAGCGTCTGGTCATCGCCCGGGCCATTGCCATCCAGCCCGAGGTGATTCTGCTGGACGAGCCCTGCTCGGCGCTGGACCCGATTGCCACGCTCAAGATCGAAGAGCTCATGAACGAGCTGAAGGAGAATTACACCATCGTCATCGTGACCCACAACATGCAGCAGGCGGCGCGCGTCTCGGACTACACGGCCTTCATGTATCTGGGGGATCTCGTCGAATTCGGCGACACGGACCAGGTGTTTACGCAGCCGGTCAAGAAGCAGACCGAGGATTACATTACCGGACGTTATGGATAAGCCGCGTCATTTTGCGAGCCGGCCTGGCAGGCGCGGCGCAACCGGTGCTTCAGCGCGGCCCCCAACAATGAACGAGAGAACCTATGGATAAACCGCAGATCAGCCAGCATATTTCACGGCAGTTCAATGCCGAACTTGAAGATGTGCGCCAGCGGGTGCTGGCCATGGGCGGATTGGTGGAACAGCAGATCGCCGACGCCACCCGCGCGCTGATGAGTGGCGACGGCGCGCTGGGTCAGCAGGTGTCCAAGGCCGACTTCAAGATCAACGGCATGGAGGTGCACATCGACGAGGAGTGCAGCCGCATCCTGGCGCGGCGCCAGCCCACCGCCAGCGATCTGCGTCTGGTCGTGGCCGTCATCAAGACCATCACCGACCTGGAGCGCATCGGCGACGAGGCCGACCGGATCGGCCGCATGGCCGCCGACCTGGCCACCCAGGAGCGCGCCAAGGCCAGTTACATCGAGATTCAACACATGTCACGGCATGTGCAGCAGATGGTGCGCGATGCACTGGATGCGTTTGCCCGCATGGATGCCGAGGCGGCGCTGACGGTGGCGCGCGAAGACGCCAACGTGGACCGGGAATACGAGGCGCTGCTGCGGCAGTGCATCACTTTCATGATGGAAGATCCGCGCAGCATCCGTCACGTGATGGACCTGATCTGGTCGGTACGCGCACTGGAACGCATCGGCGATCATGCCCGGAACATCGCCGAATACGTGATTTATTTCGTGAAAGGCAAGGACGTGCGCCACGTTTCGCTGGAGCAGATGGAACGGGAAGTAAAAAAGTAAAAGCCCGCCGGCGCTACACCAGAAACAGGGCGGCGAGTCCGAGAAAGATGAAGAATCCCATGCCGTCGGTGGCGGCCGTGAGAATGATGCTGCTGCCGCGGATCGGATCGCGGCCCAGGCGCTGGAGCAGAACCGGCGCGAGCATGCCGACACTGGCCGCCACCAGCAGGTTGAGCAGCATGGCGGCCGCCACCACCACGGAGAGCGCCAGATTCCGGTAGATCAGCAGGGTGACGGTGCCCAGCACGGCGCCCCAGAGGGCGCCGTTGTAGGCCGCAATGGCCAGCTCCTTGCTGAACATCTGCCGCAGCTGGTTGGGACCCAGTTGGCCCAGGGCGAGACCCCGGATCACCAGCGCCACGGTCTGATTGCCGGCATTGCCGCCAATGCTGGCCACGACGGGCATCAAGGCGGCCAGCGCCACCAATTGCACCACCGTGTCTTCGAAGGCGCCGATCACGCGCGATGCAATAAACGCCGTGAACAAGTTGATGCCCAGCCACTGCCAGCGGGCGCGGGCCGAGGTGCGTAACGGGGCGTAGAGGTCGGTATCTTCCGACAGGCCCACTTCTTCCAGTCGCTGCCGTTGGGCCTGGGCGTTGATGGTTTCCACCACCGAATCCACGGTGACGCGGCCGACCACCTGCCGGTGGAGGTTGACCACGGGCGCACTGATCAGGTTGTAGCGCTCGAAGGACTGTACGGCTTGTTCAAGGCGATCGTCGGTAAAGAAGAAAACGGGATCGGTTGTCATCATGTCTTTCACCAGAGCGTCCGGCTCTTCGGTGACCAGTTTCTGCAGCGGCAGCAGTCCACACAGCTCGCCCGGGCGGTTGACCACGAACAACTGCGTTGTGTGGGGCGGCAGTGGTTTGCGCCGCCGCAACAACTGCTGCACGGTTTCCAGGCTGGCGTCCTCCTGTACCGTGATGAAATCGAAGGCCATTTCGGCGCCCACCGTGCCGGGCGGGAACGCCAGTACCGACCGCACTTCGGTTTGTTCGGCCTGATCCAGCCGCTCCAGCACCTTCAGACGCACGTCGTCGGGAAGCGACGCGAGCAGGTCCGCGATGTCTTCCGAATCGAGCGGGCGTACCACCTGGGCAATGTCTTCGGCGGGCAGACCGGCGACCAGGGTTCTGCGTACGACGTCGGAGGTTTCCAGCAGCACCGCCCCACGCCGCTCCGGCCGTACCAGGCTCCAGGCGATGCGCTGCGCTTCGGGCGGCAGACCTTCAAGCACGAAAGCGACGTCGGCAGGGTGAAACTGCGCCAGGCGCTGTTCGAGCGCCGTTTGCTGCTGTCGCAGGACCAGCGAAGCGACGACATCCTGTTTGCGTGATCCGGCACGCAATACGAGATCACGTTCCACGGCCTGCCGGGAGAGAAGCTCAATCACCTGGGTGCGTGCTTTCTCCAGGTGATGGTGATGCTGGTTCTGGCCACTGGGATGCGCAGTCATGGCGCCGAATCTTATCGTGGATACGATGCCCGACGGGCTCACACGTCATGGGCCCACTGTCCAGGGGCTGTACCGGGCGAGCCCTGTCGGGAAGCTCGCCTTGTGGGCGGGGGGTGTCGCCGGTAGAATGTGCGCCCTTTCATAAGACCAAGCGTAAGTGCTGGAGCCGTCGCAATGCCTTTGAGTGTGGAGCAGAAACGTTCCGTAATGGAGAAATTTCAACGGAGCAAAGGTGATACGGGATCAACCGAGGTGCAGATCGCGTTGTTGTCCGAGCGTATCAACAGCCTTTCCCCGCATTTTGAAAGCAATAAAAAAGATCATCATTCGCGCCGTGGTTTGCTGAAAATGGTCAATCAGCGTCGCACCCTGTTGAATTATCTGAAGAATTCGGATCAGGACCGCTATCTCAAACTGATCACCGACCTCGGCCTGCGCCGCTAGGCCCCGTTAAGCGTTTCCCGTGTACCACCCCAGATCGGCCGGAGCCTGAGCCCATGTCTTACCCTGTCAGCCCCATCAAGAAAACCTTCCCCTACGGCGCCCACACGGTCACGATTGAGACCGGTCACATGGCGCGTCAGGCTCATGGCGCCGTGACCGTCAGCATGAATGGGACCGTGGTTCTGGTCACGGCCGTCGCCCGCAAGGAGGCAAAGCCCGGCACCGATTTTTTCCCGCTGACCGTGGATTACCAGGAGCGCACCTACGCCGGGGGCCGCATCCCCGGCGGTTTCTTCAAACGCGAAGGCCGCCCGACGGAAAAGGAAACGCTGACCTCGCGCCTGATTGACCGCCCGATTCGTCCGCTTTATCCCAAGGACTTTCACAACGAAATCCAGATTATCGCGACGGTGTTGTCACTGAACCCGGAAGTGAACGGTGACATACCGGCGATGCTGGGGGCTTCGGCGGCGCTGGCCCTGTCCGGCACGCCGTTCCTGGGGCCGATTGGCGCGGCGCGGGTGGGGTACGTCAACGGCCAGTACGTTCTGAACCCCGATGCAACCCCGCTGGAGGCCGAGTCCCAGATGGATCTGGTGGTGGCCGGCACAAAGGATGCCGTGCTGATGGTGGAGTCGGAAGCCCGGCTGTTATCAGAATCGGTGATGCTCGGCGCCGTGCTGTTCGGCCACGAGCAGATGCAGGTGGCGATCAAAGCCATCAATGAGCTTGCGGTCGAAGCCGGCAAGCCCAAATGGGATTGGCAGCCGGACGCAAAACAGGCCGGGATCGGACACGATGTGGCCGCGTTCGAACCCCGGCTGGCCCAGGCCTATTCCGTGGCCGACAAGCAGAAGCGCCAGGAACTGATCGGCGCGGTTTACGACGAAGCGCTGGCCACCCTGGCCTCCGGCGAAACGCCGAAATGGAGTGCCGGCCAGATCGAATCCGCGCTTCACGAGTGTGAAGCCGGGATCGTCCGCAGCCGGATTCTCGAGGGTAAACCGCGCATTGACGGGCGTGACACCCAAACCGTCCGCCGTCTCAGCATGGGCACGGGCCTTCTGCCGCGCACCCACGGCTCCGCGCTGTTCACCCGCGGGGAAACGCAGGTGCTGGCCATTACCACGCTGGGTACCGGTCGTGACGCGCAGATCATTGACGCGGTGGAGGGAGAGTGGCGCGAACCTTTCATGCTGCACTACAACTTCCAGCCCTTCTGTGTCGGAGAAACCGGCCGCCTGATGACCAAGCGCCGGGAAATCGGACACGGGCGTCTGGCCAAGCGCGCCATCGCGGCGATCATGCCGGATTTGGAAACCGAATTTCCCTACGTGGTACGCATCGTCGCCGAGACGCTGGAGTCCAACGGTTCCAGCTCCATGGCCACGGTCTGTGCCACGTCGTTGTCGCTGATGGATGCGGGCGTGCCGACCAAGGCCCCGGTTGCCGGGGTGGCGATGGGGTTGATCAAGGAAGGCGAGAAGTTTGCGGTATTGACGGACATCCTGGGCGACGAGGACCACCTGGGTGACATGGATTTCAAAGTGGCGGGCAGCAAAGAGGGAATTTCCGCGCTGCAGATGGATATCAAAATCACCGGCATCACCGGCGAGATCATGCGGCAGGCCCTCGAACAGGCGCGCGTTGCACGCCTGCATATTCTCGGCGAGATGGCCAGGGTGCTGGAGGCTCCGCGAGCGGAAATGTCCGAATTTGCACCGCGCATCATTACCCTGAAAATCAACCCGGAACGGATTCGCGACGTCATCGGCAAGGGCGGTGCCACCATCCGGTCCATCACCGAGCAGACCGGCACCACAATAGACATCGAGGACGACGGCACGGTCAAGATTGCCGCCGTGGACAAGAAAGCCACCGAGGCCGCCATCGCCCGCATTGACGCGTTGACACGTGACGTCCAGGTCGGCGAGATCTACGAGGGGCGCGTGGCGCGTCTGATGGATTTTGGCGCTTTCGTTACCATCCTGCCCGGCAAGGACGGCCTGGTGCACATTTCTCAGGTCTCGGACAAGCGCGTCGAGAACATTGCAGACGAGCTGTCCGAGGGTGACATCGTCCGCGTCAAGGTGCTGGAAGTAGACAAACAGGGCCGCATCCGGCTTTCCATGAAAGAAGTGGCCCGCGACAGTACGCCGCAGCAGAGCGCCGCCTGAATGGCCAGGGCAGCAAGGGCCCTGCGTAAGGAAATTAAAAAAACGTAAAGCAAAAAAATAGCCCCCTGGGGGCAGGGGGCAATATACAAGAAAGGCACAGAGGCCTTTCTGGAGGAGACGATAAAAACTCTGGACTACATTCACACCCGGCAACACCGGGTGTTTTTTATTCCCGAGTTTTGTTGCGGTGCAATATAGATACAAATTTCCGAAGTGTCAACTTGTTGCGCTGCAATATTCTCGACGTTTCTATAAATGAGAATGATTCTATTTAATATTTAAATGGAAACGATTCAACTAAAACAACAGCCTGAAGAATCGG
The DNA here is from genome assembly GCA_022616655.1 of Nevskiales bacterium. Classification (GTDB taxonomy): domain Bacteria; phylum Pseudomonadota; class Gammaproteobacteria; order Nevskiales; family Nevskiaceae; genus JACPFV01. The sequence goes on from JAKEEJ010000059.1 coordinate 5,864, forward strand.
AGATGACTTTTTTGTGAAATATTTATGACAGATACGTCATTTTTTATTATGGAGGCCCGATTTTGCGCGTGAAAGGTTCCTTAGAAATTCACGCCGCACAGAACGCCAGATGGGCACGTTCTGTTCGGCCAGATCACTGAGCGCCTGCACCGGATGCTGGGCCTGACCGATCAGGCGCTTCACTTGTTCGGTGAATTGCTGCTGCTTCTGAGTAAAGAGTTGCAGCGACAACTCGAGGTAACGGCCGATACTGGCCTGCATCGGATTGCCATAGAAACGGATGATCCGTGTGAGCAATTCCGGCGTGAAGATGGGATCCCCGGCCTCTTCCTGCTCCGCGATAACCTGCAGCAGGATCGTGCGCGTGATGTCTTCATTGGTGTGCTTGTCGTGC
>JAKEEJ010000060.1 GCA_022616655.1 Nevskiales bacterium
GAGGTAACTCATGGGCGCGTGGGGCCTGAAGGCCGGAAACCGGGAAACACGGAAACCTCCACAGTCAAGGCCGTTATCGTCGCACGTCCCGACCCGCGTTGGCGACCGTACCGGAACGGGTTCATACCTCCGCAGCGTGGCGACCGCGTGCGCCGGCTGCGGCACAATAACCGGCCTTGGTCCGATCCCGCTCCTCCCATGACCTCCCGCCTGCCCTGCTTCAAAGCCTACGACATCCGCGGCCGCGTACCCGACGAACTGAACACGGACATCGCCTACCGGCTGGGGCTGGCGTATGGGGAACGATTCAAACCGAAGCGGATCGTCCTGGGCCACGACGTCCGACACTCCAGTCGCGGGCTGCTGGAAGCGGTGGCTCTGGGCCTGAATGAACACGGCGTCGAAGTGCTGGACATCGGCCTGGCGGGCACCGAGGAGGTCTACTTCGCGACTTTTCACGCGAAACTGGACGGCGGCATGGCCATCACCGCCAGCCACAATCCGGTGGACTACAACGGTCTGAAGCTGGTGCGCGCGGGCGCGCAGCCCATTTCGAGCGATTCCGGACTCCAGGAACTGGAGACGATGGTGGCAGCCTCCGCGGCAAAACCGCCGTCACACAAACCCACGCTGATCAAAACCAGCTTCAGGAACGACTACGTCCAGCATCTGCTGGGCTATGTGAATCTCCAGAAGCTCAAGCCCCTTAAGATTGTGGTCAACGCCGGCAATGGCGGTGCGGGGCTGGTGATTGATGCGCTGGAACCGCGGCTGCCGTTCCGGTTTACCAAGATTCATCACGAGCCAGACGGCAACTTTCCCAACGGCATTCCCAACCCGATCCTGCCCGAAAACCGATCCGCCACTGCCGACGCGGTCGTGGCGGCCGGCGCGGATTTTGGCGTGGCCTGGGACGGTGATTTTGACCGCTGCTTTTTATTCGACGAACGGGGCGCGTTTATCGAAGGGTATTACACCGTCGGCCTGCTCGCCGAATCGCTGCTGAAGAAGAATCCCGGCGCGCGGGTAATCCACGATCCGCGCCTGACCTGGAACACCCTTGAGATCGTGCGCAGCCATGGCGGCGTGCCGGTGCAAAGCAAGAGCGGTCACGCCTTCATCAAGGAACGCATGCGCGCCGAAAACGCCGTGTACGGCGGTGAAATGAGCGCGCACCACTATTTTCGGGACTTTGCCTATTGCGACAACGGCAACATTCCCTGGTTGCTGGTAGCCGGTCTGATCAGCGAACACGGACGCCCGCTGTCGGAGCGGGTCGCTGCCCGCATCAAAAAATTTCCGGCCAGTGGCGAGATTAATCGCCGCGTCAGGGACATCTCCGCCGTGCTCCAGCGTATCGAAGCCCGTTATGCCCAGGGTGCGCGCGTGGACCGTACGGACGGCATCAGCCTTGAATTCGACCGCTGGCGCTTCAACCTGCGCGGTTCCAACACCGAGCCGGTGCTGCGCCTTAACGTCGAATCCCGGGGCGACAAAGCCCTGATGGAGGCCAAAACGCGGGAACTGCTGGCGCTGATTGACTCGGCTTAACCGGAAACCGGTACATTTTCGCGGCGCGGTCTGGCCGCCAGACCGAAACCGTGTCCCTGCTCCAGCAGGTACTGCAGCCACTTGTGCAGCAGCAGATTGCGTTCCCACTGCCCGTCTAGGTATTGCCACGCCTGTGCTTCGTCCTCCGCTTTTGCCGGCCAGGCCTCGCGCAGGGAACCGTTCAGCGCTTCGGCCAGCCGCGCGTCGCGATACACCCGCACCTTCAGGTCGGGAATCCGATGCGGACCTGCGTCGGTTCGGGGAAATTCATACGTCAGGCGGAACGTCGAGGTGTACCCACCTCGTTCCAGCACTTTGAGAGTCAGGACCGGGTCGCTGGCGCTGTAAGAAACCGCCGCATCGAACGGCAATTCCAGCTCGGGCACCAGACATTCAACCAACCGGAAGTTGCGCTCGTAGAGTTCCAGAAGCGCACCGATCCGCACGGGCCGTGCCCGTGGCGTCCACCAGCGAAATCGAGTGGCCGTGGTCATAGTTTGACTATAAATCAGACCCGTGACCGGCACCAACCAACCGGGATCTATTCGGTCTTGGGTGGGTGTACACCGAGCCGCTGATGCATCAGCGAACTGGTCGTGGTGTATTGCAAAGCCACTTTTTCACCGGGATTCAGACGCTGCTTGATGGCGAAAGCTGCCAAAGCCGCCTCGTGAAAACCCGACAGGATCAGCTTCTTTTTTCCGGGGTACGAATTGATGTCGCCCACGGCATAAATGCCGGGGGTGGACGTCTCAAATTTTTCCGTGTCCACCGTGATCTGGTGTTTGTTGAGATTCAACCCCCACTCCGCGATCGGTCCGAGCTTGGGCGAGAGCCCGTAGAACACCAGCACGTGCTCGGCCGGCACCTCCCTCTCGCCCTCTGTCACGGTTTTGACCGCCAGGCCGGTGAGCCGGTCGGCGGATTCGCGGTAGGCGTGCACATGACCCGCGAGCAGCCGCAACTTTCCGGCCGCGGCCAGCGCACGCATACGCGCGACCGAGGCGTCCTGGGCGCGAAACGCATCGGAGCGGTGGATCAGGGTCATGGAGGCCGCGGTGTCGGCCAGCGCCAGCACCCAGTCCAGCGCCGAGTCTCCGCCGCCCAGCACGACCAGATGCCGGCCACGGTGTTGAGCCGGATCCTTGACCTTGTAAAACACCTGCCGGTCGGTAAATCGCTCAAGACCGTCGAGTTTGAGCAGCACCGGCTGGAACGCGCCCACACCGCCGGCAATCACCACGGTTTTTGCGTGAAACTCGGTGTTCTGGGACGTCCGCAGATAAAAACCGCCTTCGGGTAAAGCCTTGACTGCCGTCACCTGCTGGCCCAGATGAAAATCCGGCGAAAACGGTTTGATCTGCTCCAGCAGCTTGTCCACGAGCTCCCGCGCGCCAATCACGGGCCAGGCAGGGATGTCGTAGATGGGCTTGTCGGGATACAGCTCGGCACATTGGCCACCGGGCACGGGCAGCGCATCCGTCACGTGTGCGCGAATCCCGAGCAACCCCAGTTCAAACACCTGGAACAGGCCGCAAGGGCCCGCGCCGATAATGACGCAGTCAGTTTGGAGAGTCATTGAGGAATCTTAACGTAAATAATTAAAGCATCTCGCGCAGAAAACGCAAAGGTCACAAAGTAAAAACCATCCAGCGCAAGCATTTTTTATCTTTTTGCCGCCCCCCCGACCCCTGTCTCCCCTCTTTTCAGAATGTCTGCCGTCGAAGATTTTTATCCTGCATGACCACCACGGCGATTTCCTCCACCGATTTGTCGGCGGAGTTCAGGAAGGGGATGTTGTAGCGCCGGTAGAGCGCCTCGGCCTGGCGCAGCTCGTAAGCGCACTGCTCCAGCGACGCATAGCGGCTGCCGGGCCGGCGCTCGCTGCGCACCCGGTGCAGGCGCTGTTCCGAACTGGTAAGACCATAGAGCCTGGCCTGGAATGGCAGCAGCACATCCGGCAACCGCGCCTGCTCCAAATCCTCGTCGGTCAACGGATAATTGGCCGCGAATAGTCCGTGCTGCAGCGCCATGTACAGACAGGTGGGCGTCTTGCCGCAACGCGAAGGCGCCACCAGGATCACGTCTGAACGCGCATAGCTCTGTGGCGTCAGGCCGTCGTCGTGGGCCATTGAAAAATGGATGGCTTCGATGCGCGAGCGGTAGCGTTCGGTATCCGCCATGCCGTGCACACGCCCCACGGTGTGCGTGGAGGAGCGGCTCAATTCCTTCTCGATTGCCGGAATATAGTGATCAAACAAATCCAGAAACAACCCGTGGCTCTCGCGCAGAATACCGCGAATGTCATCGTTGACCGTGGTACTGAAAACCAGTGGCCGCTTCGGATCCTGCTCGGCGATCGCATTGATGCGCAGCACGGCCTGCCGCGCCCGCTCCGGAGTGTTGACGAACGGCACGGTAATCTTTTCGAATTCCATGCCGTCAAACTGGGTCAGCAGCGTGTTGCCGAGCGTTTCGGCCGTGAGGCCGGTGCGGTCCGAGACAAAGAATACCGTGTGTTGTCGGGTCATGGAGCATTCAGACACAATGAAAAATCATGACTAGCAAAACACGACTGCCCGGAAGCGGCAAGCGGACAGCGCACGACGCAACCGCCTCTTTGAGCCCGAACGTCCTCTGGCTGCACGAACTTTCCATGCGCGACGTCGAGCGTGTGGGCGGCAAGAATGCCTCACTGGGTGAAATGATCCAGCATCTGAGATCCACCGGCGTGCAGGTTCCCGACGGCTTCGCCACCGCCGCCGGCGCGTACCGCCAGTTCCTGGCGTACGAAGGCCTGGACCGGCGTATCAATGGATGGCTGGACTTGCTGAACGTGGATGAAGTGCAGGCACTGACGGACACCGGGCAGCGCATCCGACAGGCCGTGATGCAGGCCCCTTTCCCCGCGGCGCTGGAAAGCGACATCCGCTCAGCTTACGCACAACTGTTCAAAAACGGTACCGGCGATATCTCCGTCGCGGTACGTTCCTCCGCCACCGCCGAAGATCTGCCGGAGGCTTCATTTGCCGGGCAGCAGGAGACATTCCTCAATGTCCACGGGATAGACAACGTTCTCCGGTCAATAAAAGAAGTCTTCGCCTCCCTGTTCAATGACCGGGCCATCGCCTACCGCGTGCATCACGGCCACCCCCATTCACAGGTGGCCCTGTCGGCCGGAGTGCAACGCATGGTGCGTTCCGATCTCGGCGCCAGCGGCGTTCTGTTCACCCTGGATACCGAGTCCGGCTTTCGCGACGCCGTCTTCATCACCGCCAGTTATGGCCTGGGCGAGGCCGTGGTGCAGGGCGCGGTCAATCCCGATGAATTCTATGTCTACAAACCGGGCCTGAAGGCAAACCGGCCGGCCATTCTGCGGCGGGAACTTGGCGAAAAAGCACGCAAGCTGGTTTATGCGGCGAACCGCGACAACGAAAAATCGGTCGAGTTCGTCCCGGTCCCGGAAGCCGAACGGCGGTGCTTCTGTCTGACAGACGCCGAGATCGAACACCTGGCACGACAGGCACTGATCATCGAAGACCATTACGGCCGCCCCATGGACATTGAATGGGGCAAAGACGGTCTCGACGGACAGTTCTACATCCTGCAGGCGGGCGGCTTTTTTCCAGGGCGACCTGGCCGGCGCTTATGAGCAGCTTGACCAGCGCATGATCCTGACGACTATTTTCGGGGAGCCGATGACGATGTATA
>JAKEEJ010000061.1 GCA_022616655.1 Nevskiales bacterium
ATGAAACGCGACACGGGCCTGTCTTCAAAGGCATCTCGGTTGTTCAGAAAATCCTCGATGTCGTTGCCGCTGGTGAAACAGCCGTGGGTACCGGTGAGCAGCAGTACACGAATCGCAGGATTTTCAAGGGCCTGATCAAGATGATCCGCCAGTGTGGAATACATCTCCTGCGAAAGCGCATTCTTTTTCTCAGGACGGTCAATCTGCAACAGCAGAATACGATCACGTATTTCGGCAAGAATACCCATCTCACTCCTTCGTGACATCGGGGGCCGGTTTGCCAAAATTTTCACCGGTAAAAAGCATCAACAGCACATCCGGAAACCTCTTGAATCCCGGCGTCGGCTGTTCACAGGTGCGCAGGCGGTTCGGACGATACTCGAACAGTTTAGGTTGTGCAAGTCGGCTGTTCACAGGTGCGCAGGCGGTTCTCTCTCATCTACGGTGCCATTTCACGCGCCGCTTCGCCGTAGCGTCGCGCGTAATCCAGTATCACCATGCTTTCCATGTGTGCGCGATCGACCAGCAACGAAAGGTAGTTGGCCGGCTTCCTGGCCGGAGCAATGCTGCCGACCGGTCTCGCGGCAAGTCTGAATTGCTTGTTCATGGCAATGAGGTTGGAGAGAGGAGGCCGTCAGAACATTTCCGATTTATTCACCGTTGCTGCCGTGGGCGTTCCGCGGGAGGGAATGAAATCTCCGGTAATCATTTCGGCATAGCTCATTCCGGGACCCACCATCGGGTAGACTCCGGCGTCCGGATCAATGATGACTTCGAGGAACGAAGGGCCTTGAAATGCAATGAATTCCCCGATGGTCCTGGCAATGTCAGCTTTCCTGTCGAGTCGCCTGGCCCAGGAGAACCCGTCGGCTTCCGCGCTCTTCACGAAATTCTTCTTGTGCAGGCTTTTATCACTGGCCGACAGGCGGCCCTTGAAAAACAGCTTCTGCCATTGCCGCACCATGCCGTCGCCAAAGTTGTTCAGTACGACCACCTTGACCGGCAGGTCGTAGGTGGTCACGGTCTCCAGTTCGCCCAGATTCATGCGGATGCTGGCGTCGCCATCCACATCAATGACGGTTTTCCCCGGACAGGCGAAGGCGGCACCGATGGCCGCCGGCAGGCCGAAACCCATCGTGCCCATCGAACCGGACGTCAGCCACAATCGCGGTCGTTTGAAATCGAAGTACTGCGCCGCCCACATCTGGTGCTGTCCCACTCCGGTAGAGATGATGGCGTCACCGTGCGTCAGTTTGTTGATTTCCTCAATGATTTCGTACGGCTGAATCAAGGGTGATTGACGGTCGTAATTCATCGCGTGGGCTTTCTTCAATTCGGCGACGTGCTGGTGCCAGGCGCTGAAATCACGTTTGAATTCCTGCTGCACACCGAAGGCGTGCAGGTCCTGCAGTGCCTCACGTAACAGACCCAGGTGATGCCACTGTACCCGTTTGACTTTGTTGATTTCGGCCGAATCCACGTCGAAATGGGCGATGAACTTGGCATTACAGGCAAACCGGGACGGGACCCCCGCCACGCGATCGTCAAAGCGCGCACCGACGGCAATCAGAAAGTCACAATCCTCCACAGCATAGTTTGCGAAGGCGGTCCCGTGCATGCCCAGCATGCGCAGGGACAGCGGATCGGTGGTGTCGTAGGCACCAATGCCCATCAGCGTGGTGACCACCGGGATCCGGAAAGTCTGTGCGAACGTGCGCAGGGCCTGCGACGCCTCCGCATGAATCACACCGCCGCCGCAGTAGAGCAGCGGCTTGCGCGCCCGTGACAGCATTTCAAAAAAGCGTTCGCACTGTTCGGGACCCAGCCGGTTTTGTTCCAGGCTCTGCTGGCGCGCACGGAAGCCCGGAATGGGAAGAACGCCGTGACCCATGAAGGGAGTGGTGGCGTTTTGTACGTCTTTGGGGATGTCCACCACCACCGGCCCGGGCCGGCCGGACCGTGCGATCTCGAACGCGGTGCGCAGGGTCGCCTCCAGGCGTTGTGGATCAGTGATTAGAAACACGTGTTTGGCGCAGGCGCCAAAGATGTTGGAGACGGGAGCTTCCTGGAAGGCGTCGCTGCCCATGGCCGCGGCCGGCACCTGTCCGCAGATCAATACGATCGGGATGGAGTCCGCCATGCAATCGCGCACCGGCGTCACACAATTTGTGGCGCCCGGTCCGGAGGTCACCAGAGCCACGCCCACCTTGCCGGAAGCACGTGCATACCCGGCAGCCATGAAGCCCGCGCCCTGTTCGTTGGCAGGGACGATGAGCGGCATCTTGTTGCTGGTTTCCTGGTTGAACCGGAAAATGGCATCGTAGGTCGGTAGAATTGCGCCGCCTGAATAGCCGAAGATGACGCTCACGCCTTCGTCGGCCAGAATCTGCACAACAGCCTCGGCGCCGGTCAGGGTCTGGCCGGCAAGGTGATGTTTGGCTTTATGAACGGGAGAGTGGGTCACGGCTCATCGGTCGGGGCTGACGATTCTGGGTAAACTCAATGTGAGGTGAAAACCAAGGGTGCAAGCCTGCCACGCTCGCTATTGCGCCGCAACAGAAAGACCATTATGGTGCCCGCCCTGGAATTTGCCATGAACCATGCGCCACATCATCTCCATCCTGCTGCAGAATGAAGCCGGCGCGCTGGCGCGCGTCGCGGGCATGTTTTCGGCCCGTGGCTACAACATCGAATCACTGACGGTGGCGCCCACCCACGATCCCACCGTCTCGCGCCTGACTCTGGCGACCAGCGGTTCGGATGCAGTGATTGATCAAATCGTCAAACAGTCACGCAAACTCATTGATGTTGTGGACGTCGGTGATCTGACCGGTCGCGAGCACCTGGAATGCGAGCTTCTGCTGATCAAAGTATCGGTCAGCGGCAAATCGGCACGACCGGTGGTTGAACTGATTCGTCGTTATCGTGGACAGATTCTGGACGAGAGCGAAAGCACGCGTACCATACAGTTGACGGGAACCGGTCTCGAGGTTAGCGATTTTATAAAAGAAATCAGTAAGTTATCATCTATACTTGAAGTGGTGCGCAGCGGTGTGGCGGCCATTGAGCCGGGCCACGAAGTGCTGGGTTTGCGGACCGGACGGGCGGCTTAAAAATTCTTCCTTTGTACGGGCGATCATCACCTTCCAGGAGTTTCACGTGAGTATCAATGTTTTTTACGACAAGGACGCAGACCTTTCACGCATCCGGGGTAAAAAGGTCGCCATCATCGGCTATGGCTCACAAGGGCATGCCCACGCCCTGAACCTGAAGGACAGCGGGGTCGGTGTGACCGTGGGTTTGCGCAAGGCATCGGGATCCTGGAAAAAGGTGGAAGCCGCGGGACTGGCGATCAAGGACGTAAGCGACGCCGTAAAAACTGCCGATCTGGTGATGATGCTGGCTCCCGATCAGGACCAGCGGAAGATTTATGAAGAACAGGTGCTGCCCAACCTGAAGAAAGGCGGCGTACTGGCCTTTGCACATGGATTCAACATTCACTTCCAGCTGATTCAGCCGCGTGAGGATCTGGACGTCATCATGGTCGCGCCCAAGGGGCCTGGACACCTGGTGCGCTCGACCTACACCCAGGGCGGCGGCGTGCCGTGCCTGCTCTGTGTCCAGCAGAATCCATCCGGACAGGCTCGAGAGATCGGTCTGGCCTATGCCACCGCGATCGGCGGTGGGCGCGCTGGCATCATCGAGACCACCTTCAGAGAAGAAACTGAAACGGATTTGTTCGGGGAACAGGCCGTACTGTGTGGCGGCGCTACGGCACTGGTCCAGGCCGGATTCGAGACACTGACCGAGGCCGGTTATGCCCCCGAGATGGCCTACTTTGAATGTCTGCATGAATTGAAACTCATCGTGGATCTGATGTACGAGGGCGGCATGGCCAACATGCGCTATTCCATCAGCAACACCGCCGAGTACGGGGATTACACGCGCGGCCCGCGCGTGATTACGGAGCAGACCCGGCAGGAAATGAAACGCATCCTGCGCGAGATTCAGACGGGGCAGTTTGCCCGTGAATTCGTGCTGGAAAACCAGGCCGGGGCGCCGACCCTCAAGGCCATGCGCCGACTCGGCACGGAACATCCTATCGAAAAGGTAGGCGCAAAACTGCGTGCCATGATGCCGTGGATCGCCAGGAACAAACTGGTGGACAAGAGCCGTAACTGACAGATTTCAGCCGGCGCCAACAGAGGGTGACGGAAATGGGTCAAGACACTTTCACACGACAGCCTCGGCGCCGTGGCATCTACCTGTTGCCCAACCTGTTTACCACCGGCACCCTGTTTGGCGGTTTTTTCGCCGTGGTTCAGGCCACGGCCGGTCATTACTCGGCTGCCGCCATGGCCATTGTCGCCGCCATGATTGCGGATGCCCTCGACGGGCGGATCGCCCGCCTGACCAACACCGCCAGTGAATTTGGCAAGGAATACGACAGCCTGTGCGACATGGTTGCCTTTGGCCTGGCGGCGTCATTCGTGATCTATAGCTTCAGCTTGCACCATCTTTCGGACTACAAGTGGTTGGGCGGCCAGCTCGGCTGGGTAGTCGCGTTCAGCTACACCGCCTGTGCTGCGTTGCGGCTGGCGCGTTTCAACGTGTTGGCATCGCGCGGTGAGGCCAGGGGCAGTTTCTCCGGTTTACCCACTCCTGCGGCTGCGGGTCTGGTGGTGGGGTTCGTGTGGGTCATGCACGACCTCGACATCCAGGGCGAGGTTCTGGTGGTGGTGGTGCCTGCCATATTGATTACCCTGGGCGCCGCGATTCTGATGGTGAGCAACATCCGTTTCATCAGCCTCAAGCAGGTCAAGCTGGTCGAGCGCGTGCCGTTTCACTATATCTTGCTGGTCTTGGGGATGTTCGCATTATTCCTGCTCGATCCGCCGCGATTTTTTTTCCTGGGGTTTCTGAGTTACGCGCTGTCCGGTCCTGTGATCGCCATCTACCGACGCGTGCGCAAACCGGCGGCAGGACCGGCTGGGGGGCAAAAACCGCCGAGCGCTTGAATCCCGGATCTACTCTTTGCGTTCCGGCGATTTTGGTCTATAGTCTGACCGTCATGCGCTCCATTGGCCGTGTTTCCATCGCCGCTCGGGCATCATTCGATGCCGGCCTGTTCCTGCTGCTTCTGCCGTAAGGCAGACGACCTCCTGAAGGCCGCACGGGGCCAAAACCGTGAAAATCCGCAACATCTATTCCCCGACGATCCGGCTCGATTCGGATCGCATGGATTTGGCAGGCCAAGCACATGAAAGAGCATCTGATTATTTTTGACACCACCTTGCGCGACGGTGAGCAGTCGCCGGGCGCGTCCATGACACAGGACGAAAAAGTCCGCATTGCGCTGGTATTGGAACGGCTCAAGGTGGACGTGATCGAGGCCGGCTTTGCCATCGCCAGCCCCGGCGATTTTGCAGCCGTGAAGGCGGTGGCCGAGGCGGTGAAGGACAGCACCGTCTGTTCGCTGGCGCGTGCCAACGCGGAGGATATTGATCGTGCAGCCGAGTCCCTGAAACCGGCCAAAAGTGCACGAATCCACACCTTCATTGCAACGTCGCCGATCCACATGCGTGAGAAACTGCGCATGACCCCGGATGATGTGGTTCGGAAGGCGGTGGCGGCGGTGCAGCATGCGCGGCAGTACACCGACAACGTCGAGTTTTCGCCCGAGGATGCCGGTCGCTCGGAGCCGGACTTTCTGTGCCGCGTGCTGGAGGCTGTAATCGCCGCCGGTGCCAGAACGGTCAACATCCCGGACACGGTGGGGTACACGCTGCCGCACATGTTTGGCGCCTTGATCCGGTCGTTGCGCGAGCGCGTGCCCAATGCCGACCGCGCGGTCTGGTCGGTGCACTGCCATAACGATCTCGGCCTGGCCGTGGCCAACTCCCTGTCGGCGGTACTGGTCGGTGGAGCGCGGCAGGTTGAATGCACCATCAACGGCCTGGGCGAACGTGCCGGCAACGCGGCACTCGAGGAAGTGGTCATGGCCGTGCGGACGCGCCAGGATCAGTTTTCCTGCGACACGCGAGTGGATACCACCCAGATCGTGAGTGCTTCACGGCTGGTTTCAGGCGTGACCGGCTTTCCGGTGCAGCCCAACAAGGCCATTGTCGGCGCCAATGCTTTTGCGCACGAGTCCGGTATCCACCAGGACGGCGTGATCAAACATCGCGAGACCTACGAAATCATGCGCGCGGAGGATGTGGGCTGGAGCACGAACAAACTCGTATTGGGAAAACATTCGGGTCGGGCGGCCTTCCGGAAACGGACACAGGAATTGGGCATCCATTTCAGCTCGGAGATTGAAGCCAACCAGGCGTTTCAGCGGTTCAAGGGATTGGCGGACAAGAAGCACGAAATTTACGATGAAGATTTGCAGGCGCTCGTCACCGAACAAACGCACGCCCGTGTTGAAGAGCGCGTCAGGCTGCTGGATCTGGAAACCGCCTCCAAAACCGGCGCACGGCCCAGCGCCAGCATCACGCTTCTCGTGGACGGCAAACAGGTCGAGGCCCGCAGCCAGGGCGACGGCCAGGTGGACGCTGTGTTTTCCGCCATTGAGAGCGTGGCGCAGTCCGGTGCCGAGCTGGAGTTGTTCTCCGTGAGCAATATCACGGAGGGCGCTGACGCCCAGGGCGAGGTGCTGGTCCGCCTGCGCAAAGACGACCGCGTGGTGAACGGCCAGGGGTCCGACACGGACATCGTCGTGGCCTCGGCCAAGGCTTACATCAATGCGGTGAATCGGCTGGCCGCGCAGCCGGCGGAACGCAAGCATCCCCAGTTTGCCGACACGGTATAGGCAGCGCTGGATCTTAAACCTGCCGGTAGAATGCCGCGATGGACGAACTGCGCCGCCGTCGCTACCTGCAGGCACTGGGCATTGAAGTTTGGGAGTCGCGTGCGAAGGGAATGGCCGCGACACCCTTAACGGATGATCGGGTCACCGGTCGTGCCCCTTCTGTGGATTTTGTCGCCTCCCGCCTCCCGCCTCCCGCCTCCCGGCCGGTGCCGCAGGACTGGGCGGGACTGCAGGCCGCCGTTGCCGGATGCCGCAAGTGTCGCCTGTGCGAGACGCGCACCAACACCGTCTTTGGTGTGGGTCCGTCGCACGCCCCATTGATGGTCGTGGGAGAAGGACCCGGTGCTGACGAAGATGCCAGAGGTGAGCCTTTCGTGGGCCGTGCGGGCAAGTTGCTGGACGAGATGCTTAAGGCCATAGGCCGTTCCCGCAAGACCGATACCTACATCGCCAACGTCGTGAAGTGCCGACCGCCCGGCAATCGTGAACCGGCGGCGGACGAGGCCGAGGCCTGCCGTGCCTACCTGGAGCAGCAGTTGCGCCTGGTCAAACCCAAACTGATCGTTGCACTGGGGCGGGTCGCGGCACAACGGTTGCTGGTGACGGACACGCCCATCGGCAGGATGCGCGGTCAGCGCTATTCCTGGGGTCCGGATGCAACACCCCTGATGGTGACCTACCACCCTGCGTATTTATTGCGCAGCCCCGGCGACAAGGCCAAGAGTTGGGAGGATTTGAAGCGTATCCACCGGTACCTCTCGGAGTGAATCTGAAGGCCGGGGAAGAATATCGCCCGTGCAGCGGGCAGGAAGATTTTGTGAACGCACAACCGCACGCTCTCTGGACTTTACAGCCGATGAGCGAGACGCAGTTGCCGCAGGTTCTCGACATTGAGTGCCGCGCCTACCCATTCCCCTGGACGGAGGGGATTTTCCGCGACTGCTTCCGGGTGGGGTACAGCCGTTGGGTGGTGGTTCGTCCGGACGGTAACGTGGTGGCCTATGCGTTCATGTCCATGGCGGTGGGCGAGGCCCATATTCTCAACCTGTGCGTGGAACCGGCTTGCCAGCGGCAGGGATTGGGTCGTTTTCTCCTTTCGCATCTGCGGAGCGTTGCATGGGCGGCCGGCATGAACGTGATTCTGCTGGAGGTGCGCAAGTCCAACCAGGCCGCAATGACCCTCTATCTGGGTGCGGGTTTTCACAAGCTCGGCCAGCGCAAGGCGTATTACCCCGCGCAGGACGGCAGCGAGGATGCCTGGCTTCTCGCCTGCCCGCTCGATCCCCAGGCTCCGCCTCCGTGACTCCGGTGCGTCGCGCCCAATGGGCTTGGGCGATGTACGACTGGGCCAACTCGGCGTTTGCAACAACCGTGCTGGCAGGATTTTTCCCCCTCTTCTTCAAAAATTACTGGAATGCCGGCGCGGCAGACGAATGGGTGACATTCCGTCTTGGCCTGACCCATTCCGCATCAAGTCTGTTTATTTTCGTGCTGGCACCGCTGCTGGGTACACTCGCCGATCACTGTGGATTGAAGAAGGCATTTTTGTCGGGATTTGCCCTGCTGGGTGCCGTAACCACCGCCTTGCTGTACTGGGTGCCCGAGGGTGCGTGGTTGACGGCGGCACTGCTGTTTACACTCGGCAGCATCGGCTTCTCCGGCAGCCTGATTTTCAGCGACGCGCTGCTGATGAACGTGGCACGGCCGCACGAATACGAACGCGTTTCTGCCTTCGGGTACGCACTGGGTTATCTTGGCGGTGGTTTGCTGTTTGCACTGAATGTTGCGATGGTGTTGGCGCCCGCTGCTTTCGGTCTGAGTGCACAGAGTCAGGCGGTGCAGCTGTCGTTTGTCATGGTTGGGCTGTGGTGGGCGCTGTTCACCGTTCCTCTGATGCGACACGTGCAGGAACATTCCCGACCGCGCGAAGCGGGAGGATACGGGTGGGCCGCCACGTTGCGGGAACTGGTCCGGACCGTACGCGCCCTGCGTGGGATGCCGGCGGTATGGATGTTCCTGCTGGCGTACTGGCTCTACATTGACGGCGCGGACACGGTCATCCGCATGGCGGTGAACTTCGGCCAGTCGCTGGGTTTTCTGGATGGCAGTCTGATTGTGGCACTGCTGATGGTGCAATTCGTCGGTTTTCCAGCCGCGCTGGCGTTCGGATATCTAGGTCAGCGCTGGGGTGCGAAACCGGCCGTGCTGCTGGCCATCGGGGTGTATGTGGGGGTGACCGTGTGGGCCTATTTTCTTCAGAACGTCATGCAGTTTTACGCCATGGCGCTGGTGATTGCGCTGGTACAGGGCGG
>JAKEEJ010000062.1 GCA_022616655.1 Nevskiales bacterium
ACCGATACCCGTACCCGCCTCACGCGCGCGATCGAGCTCGGCATTCCCCTGCTGTCGGCGGCGATGGACACGGTGACCGAGTCCAAACTGGCCATCGCCCTGGCGCAGGAGGGGGGGCTGGGGGTCATCCATAAGAACATGACGGCCGAGCGTCAGGCGGCGGAAGTACGCTCGGTCAAGAAGTACGAATCCGGCGTGATCACCGACCCGATCGTGGTGCCGCCCGACATGACGGTCGGTGAGGTGCTGAAGCTGACGCGCGCCAACCGTATTTCCGGCGTGCCGGTGGTGGACGGTAAATTGCTGGTGGGCATCGTCACCAGCCGCGATCTGCGTTTCGAAACGCGCTTCGGCGCGCCGGTGTCGGCCGTGATGACGCCGAAGGAACGGCTGGTGACGGTCGGCGAGAACGCTTCGCGCAAGGAAGTGATCGCCAAATTGCACCAGCACCGCATCGAGAAGGTGCTGGTGGTGAATGCCAAGTTCCAGCTGCGCGGCATGATCACGGTCAAGGACATCCAGAAATCCACGGACTTTCCGCTGGCCAGCAAGGACAGCGAGGGACGCCTGCGCGTGGGCGCGGCAGTGGGCACGGGCGGTGACACCGAGGAGCGCGTGGCGGCGCTGGTGGAGGCGGACGTGGACGTGGTGGTGGTGGACACGGCGCACGGACATTCCAAAGGCGTGCTCGACCGGATCCGCTGGATCCGTAAAAAGTATCCGGACGTGCAGATCATCGGCGGCAACGTCGCCACGGCCGAGGGCGCGCTGGCGCTGGTTGACGCCGGCGCGGACGCGGTCAAGGTCGGCATCGGTCCCGGTTCGATCTGCACCACGCGCGTCGTGGCCGGCGTGGGGGTGCCGCAGATCGGCGCCATCCTGGCGGCCGCGGAGGGATTGAAAAAGAAAAACGTTCCGCTCATTTCCGACGGCGGCGTCCGTTACTCGGGCGACGTGGCCAAGGCGCTGGCGGCCGGCGCGCACGCGGTGATGATCGGTTCCATGTTCGCCGGCACCGAGGAATCGCCGGGCGAGGTGGAGCTGTACCAGGGCCGTTCCTACAAGTCCTACCGCGGCATGGGCTCGCTGGGCGCCATGGCGCAGGGATCCAGGGACCGTTACTTCCAGGACACCACGATGGAAGTCGAGAAACTGGTGCCGGAAGGGATCGAGGGCCGCGTGCCGTACAAGGGCCCCCTGTCCGCGATCGTGACGCAACTGGTGGGCGGTTTGCGCGCCTGCATGGGATACACCGGCTGCACGAGCATCGAAGAACTGCGCACCAAGACCTCGTTTGTGAAGATCACGCACGCCGGCATCAAGGAATCGCACGTGCACGACGTGTCCATTACCAAGGAAGCACCCAATTACCGCGTCGAGAATTAGAGCCCCCCGCGCATGGCGGACATTCATCGCGACAGAATTCTGATCCTCGACTTCGGCTCGCAGTACACCCAGTTGATCGCCCGGCGCATCCGCGAACTGGGCGTGTATTGCGAAATTCATCCCTGGGACATGAACGAAGCCGCCCTCCGGGCTTTTGCGCCCCGGGGCATCGTACTGTCGGGCGGGCCGAAATCGGTGCTCGAAAAAAAATCTCCCCGCGCTCCCGAGCGGGTGTTCAAACTCGGCGTGCCGGTGCTGGGGATCTGCTACGGCATGCAGACCATGGCCGCCCAACTGGGCGGCCGGGTGGAGGCTTCGGAGCGCCGTGAATTCGGCTATGCCGAAATTCGCGCCCGCGGTCACTCCGAACTTCTGCGTAACATTGAAGACCGCGTCAACGAAAAGGGCGAAGCGTCCCTGGACGTGTGGATGTCGCACGGCGACCGGGTGACGCAACTGCCGCCCGGCTTTAAACGGATTGCCTCCACCCAGGACGTGCCACTGGCCGGTATGGCGGACGAGTCGCGCCGTTTCTACGGGCTTCAGTTCCATCCCGAGGTGACCCACACCCCGCAGGGCGCGGCGATCTACTCGCGGTTTGTGCACGGCCTGTGCGGCTGCGGCCGAAGCTGGACTCCGGGCCACATCATCGAGGACGCCGTCGCCCGCGTCCGTGAACGGGTGGGCCAGGGCCGGGTGCTGCTGGGACTGTCCGGCGGCGTGGACTCGTCCGTGGTGGCGGCACTGCTGCATCGGGCGATGGGCGACCGGCTCGTCTGCGTATTCGTGGATACCGGCCTGCTGCGCCTGCACGAAGGCGATCAGGTGATGAAAGTCTTTGCCCGGCATCTGGGCGTGAAGGTGATCCAGGTCAATGCCGAAGCGCGCTTCTTCGCCGCGCTCCGGGGCGTAAGCGATCCGGAGGCCAAGCGCAAAATCATCGGCCGGGTTTTCATTGAAGTTTTCGACCGGGAAGCGCGCAAACTCAGAGGCGCAAGCTCCGGTACCGGAAAAGTTGAATTCCTCGCCCAGGGTACGATTTATCCCGACGTCATTGAATCCGCCGGCGGCAAGACCCGGAAGGCGCAGGTCATCAAATCCCACCACAATGTGGGCGGTCTGCCGGCGCGCATGAAACTGAAGCTGATCGAGCCGCTGCGCGAGTTGTTCAAGGACGAGGTGCGGAGCATCGGCCTGGAACTGGGCCTGCCGCGCGAGATGGTGTTCCGCCACCCCTTTCCCGGCCCCGGACTCGGCGTGCGCCTCCTCGGCGCGGTGACGAAAGCCGCGGCCGACCGCCTGCGCAAAGCCGATGACATCTTCATCGAAGAGCTGCGCCGGGCCGGCTGGTACGACCGGGTCAGCCAGGCCTTTGCCGTGTTTCTGCCGGTGAATAGCGTGGGCGTGATGGGTGACGGTCGCCGCCACGATCCGGTGATGGCGCTGCGCGCGGTGGAGACCGTGGACTTCATGACCGCGCGCTGGGCGCCGTTGCCCTACGAATTGCTCGACGTCTGCGCGCGCCGGATCGTCAATGAGGTGCCGGGAATCTCCCGCGTGGTCTACGACATTTCCGGAAAGCCGCCCGCCACCATCGAATGGGAATAGAGGCCACGGTTGACGCTTGTGTTCCCCTCCCCTTGAGGGAGGGGATAGGGGAGGGGTGATGGCGCAGCATCCGCGCCACGTGCACCGCGCCCGACAGTTGCGGGCTGAAATGACCGAGGCGGAACGCACGATGTGGCGCTCGCTGAGTCGGGGTCAGCTCGAGGGCTGGAAGTTTCGGCGTCAGGCACCCATCGGAAAGTATTTCGCGGATTTCTTTTGCCCGGAAGCACGGCTGGTCGTTGAAATTGACGGCGGGCAACACAGTGAAAGTCAGCGCGACGTCAATCGGGACGCGTGGTTTGCGGGGGCTGGATACCGTGTGCTGCGGTTCTGGAATAACGACGTTCTGACGAATATTGAAGGCGTGTTTCAAGTCATCCGCGAATTTCTCTCAACCCCTCCCCCTAACCCCCTCCCTCAAGGGGAAGGGGAAAAAGTGCGTTCCCTCCCCCTTGAGGGGAGGGATAGGGAGGGGGGCGTTTCAGAGACGGACGAATACTGGATGCGCCACGCTCTGCGCCTGGCCCAGCGTGCGCGCGAGCTGGGCGAGGTGCCCGTTGGTGCCGTGATCGTCAAGGACGACGAGGTGATCGCGGAAGGCTGGAACCAGCCCATCGCCGCGCACGATCCCAGTGCGCATGCGGAAATGGTGGCCCTGCGCGCCGCGGCGCAGAAGCAGCGCAATTACCGCCTGAACGGGCTGACGCTCTATGTGACGCTGGAGCCCTGCGTCATGTGTGCCGGGGCCATTCTCCACGCGCGGCTGGCGCGTCTGGTGTACGGAGCCGCCGATCCCAAGGCCGGCGCGGTGCACTCGGTCTACGACGTGATTGCCCATCCCCGGCTCAACCACCGTCTCGACTGGACCGGCGGAGTCCTGGCGGACAAGTGCGGCGCGCTGTTACAACGGTTTTTTCGCGCTAAGCGCGGTTGAACGTCAGCTTCGAATCTACGTAATCCACGTTGATCGTATCGCCTGGCACGAACTGGCTGTCCAGAATGGCGCGTGCCAGCGGATTTTCCACCAGGGTCTGAATGGCGCGCTTGAGCGGTCGCGCGCCGTACACCGGGTCGTAGCCGGCCTGTGCCAGATGATTCAGGGCGGATTCCTGGAATTGCAGCGTCAAGCCACGTTCGCGCAGGCGCGCCTGCAGGCGCCGCGTCTGGATTTCCGCGATGGCGCGGATCTGCGGGCTGCCCAGCGGATGGAACACCACCGAGTCGTCAATGCGGTTGATGAATTCCGGCCGGAAATGTTCCCGCACCACGGTCATGACCGCCTCGCGCATGGCTTCGTAATCGCCCTTGCCGGCGAACTCCTGGAGCAGATGCGAGCCGAGGTTCGAGGTCATCACGATGACCGTATTGCGGAAATCCACGGTGCGGCCCTGGCCGTCGGTGAGCCGGCCGTCGTCGAGCACCTGCAACAGCACGTTGAAAACGTCCGCGTGAGCTTTTTCCACCTCGTCGAACAGGATGACGCAGTAGGGCCGGCGGCGTACGGCTTCGGTCAGCGCCCCGCCTTCTTCGTAGCCGACGTAGCCGGGCGGTGCGCCGATGAGCCGGGCGACGGAATGTTTCTCCATGAATTCCGACATGTCCACCCGCACCAGGGCGTCTTCGGTGTCGAACAGAAACGCGGCGAGCGACTTGCAGAGCTCGGTTTTGCCGACACCGGTGGGCCCGAGGAACAGGAACGAGCCGATGGGCCGGTTCGGATCGGACAGGCCCGAACGCGACCGCCGGATGGCGTTGGACACGGCCGTAAGCGCCTCGTCCTGCCCGACGACGCGTTCACGCAGGGCCGACTCCATGCGCAGCAGTTTGTCGCGCTCGCCTTCGACCAGTTTGGATACCGGAATGCCGGTCCAGCGCGAGACCACTTCCGCGATCTCGTCGTCGGTGACGGAGGTTCGCAGGAGCTTCTGCCCCTCACCCGGCGCGCTGTGCGCGCCGGCCTCTCCCCGCTTGCGGGGCGAGGCAACAGGACTTTCTCCCTCTCCCCGCTTGCGGGGAGAGGGCTGGGGTGAGGGGCGCGTCGCCGCAGCGAGTTTCTTTTCCAGCTCTGGAATTTTTCCGTACTGGAGTTCCGCCACGCGTTGCAGATCGCCGGCGCGCCGCGCCGCCTCGATTTCGGTGCGGGCACGGTCCAGTTCTTCCTTGACGCCCTTGGTTCCCGCGACCAGTGCTTTCTCGGCTTTCCATTTCTCTTCGAGATCGCTGAACTCGCGTTCCAGCCTGCCGATGTCTCCGTCCAGGCGGGCCAGTCCGCGTTGGGCCGAGTCGTCGTGGTCTTTGCGCAGGGCTTCGCGTTCGATCTTGAGCTGGATCAGCCGGCGTTCCAGCCGGTCGAGGGATTCGGGTTTGGAGTCAATCTCGATACGGATGCGCGAGGCCGCCTCGTCCATGAGGTCAATGGCCTTGTCGGGCAACTGACGGTTGCTGATGTAGCGGTGTGACAGCTTGGCCGCGGCAACCAGTGCGCCGTCGGTGATGTCCACGCCGTGGTGCAGCTCGTAGCGCTCCTTGAGGCCGCGCAGGATGGCGATGGTGTCCTCTACGGAGGGTTCGCCAACGAAAACCGGCTGGAAGCGGCGCTCGAGGGCGGCATCCTTCTCAACGTATTTGCGGTATTCGTCGAGCGTGGTGGCGCCGATGCAATGCAGTTCGCCGCGCGCCAGCGCCGGTTTGAGCATGTTGCCGGCGTCCATGGCGCCTTCGGCTTTGCCGGCGCCCACCATGGTGTGCAGCTCGTCAATGAACAGGATGATGTTGCCCTGCTGTTTGGCCAGGTCGTTGAGCACGGCCTTGAGCCGTTCTTCGAACTCGCCGCGGAATTTGGCGCCGGCAATCAGCGCGCTCATGTCGAGGGTGAGCAGGCGCCTGTTTTTGAGCGATTCCGGCACTTCGCCGGCGAGGATGCGTTGCGCAAGGCCTTCGACAATGGCCGTCTTGCCCACGCCGGGTTCGCCAATCAGCGCCGGGTTGTTCTTGGTGCGGCGCGAGAGCACCTGAATCACGCGGCGGATTTCTTCGTCACGACCAATCACCGGATCGAGTTTTCCCGATGCCGCGCGCTGGGTGAGGTCAATCGTGTAGCGTTCCAGCGCCTGGCGTTGATCTTCGGCCGAGGCCGAGTCCACCTTCTGCCCACCCCGCACCGATTCGATGGCTTTTTCCAGCAGTTCCTTGCGGGCACCGGCGGCGCGCAGCGCTTCGCCCGCCGGACCCCGGTCGTCACAGGCGGCGAGCACGAACAGTTCGCTGGAAACGAACTGATCCTTGCGCTGCTGCGCGAGCTTGTCGGTGAGGTTCAGCACGCGCCCCAGCTCGGCACTGACGGGCACCT
>JAKEEJ010000063.1 GCA_022616655.1 Nevskiales bacterium
GGGGCACTTTAACGTCGGCGGTGGCCGCCTCAGTAACAACAGGGCTGAGTTTTGTTACTGATCCGGCCGGCAAACAGTGCGCCGCCGTGTCAAATCGGCAATGCGTACCGGCCGGATCAGTAATACGGCCCGAAGCCCTATACTGGCGCGCCTTTTCGTAGGCGTCGCCTCGATGCAACAATCCCACATCCGAAATTTTTCCATCATCGCGCACATTGACCACGGCAAATCCACGCTGGCCGACCGGTTCATCCAGCAGTGCGGAGGACTGGAAGAGCGCGAGATGACCGAACAGGTGCTCGACAATAATCCGATCGAGCGCGAGCGCGGCATCACCATCAAGGCACAGGCGGTTTCGCTCCACTACACCGCCCGTGACGGACAGACGTACCGGTTCAATCTGATGGACACCCCGGGACACGTGGATTTTTCGTACGAGGTGTCACGCTCTCTGGCCGCTTGCGAAGGTGCGCTGCTGGTCGTGGACGCGTCACAGGGGGTCGAAGCCCAGACCGTGGCCAACTGCTACACGGCGCTCGAGCAGAAACTCGAAGTACTGCCGGTATTGAACAAAATTGATCTGCAGAACGCCGAACCCGAGCGCGTGGCCGGTGAAATCGAAGAAATCATCGGCCTGGAAGCGCGCCATGCGCTCCGGATCTCCGCCAGGACCGGCGCCGGTGTGGCCGAGGTCCTGGAGGCGATCGTGCAGCGCATGCCGCCACCGCGTGGCGATGCCGCCGCTCCCCTTCAGGCGCTCATTGTGGATTCCTGGTTCGACAACTACCTCGGAGTCGTGTCGCTGGTGCGGGTGGTCAGCGGTTCGATCGGCCGCGGTCAGCGTCTTCGCGTTCTGAGCACCGGCCGCGATTACGAGGTGACGATGCTCGGCGTGCACACGCCCAAGCGCGTGGCCCGCGAGACGCTGGCCACGGGCGAGGTCGGCTTTGTGGTGGCGGGCATCAAGGAAATTGACGGTGCACCCGTCGGCGACACGTTGACCGACGCCCAGCGGCCCTGCGCCGAACGTCTGCCGGGTTTCCGGCAGGTGCCGCCACGGGTGTTTGCGGGTCTGTTTCCGGTGTCCTCGGACGATTTCGAGAATCTGCGTGAGGCGCTGCACAAGCTGCGGCTCAACGACGCGGCGCTGCAGTTCGAACCGGAGAATTCCGCGGCACTGGGGTTTGGGTTCCGCTGCGGCTTTCTCGGCCTGCTGCACATGGAAATCGTGCAGGAACGGCTGGAGCGCGAATACGGCCTGAACCTGATCACCACGGCGCCCTCGGTGGTGTACGAAGCGCTGATGACCACCGGCGAGGTGCGTACGATTGAAAACCCCGCCGAGCTGCCGGACGCGGGACAGTACCGGGAACTGCGCGAACCGATCATCCTGGCGCGCATCCTCATGCCGCAGGAGTGTGTCGGGCCGGTGATGCAGCTGTGCATGGAGAAGCGCGGCGTGCAGAAGAACCTGCACTACCACGGCCGGCAGGTGCAAATGGAGGCGGAAATGCCCCTGGCCGAGGTGGTGCTCGATTTTTTTGATCGGCTCAAAAGCGTGTCGCGCGGCTATGCCAGCTTCGAATACGAGCTCGTGCGTTTCCAGGCCTCGGATCTGGTCCGGCTGGACGTGTTGGTCAACGGCGACCGGGTGGACGCGCTGGCTTCCATCGTCCACCGCGAGGCCGCCTATAATTGCGGGCGCGACCTGTGCGAACGCATGCAGGACGTGATCCACCGGCAGATGTTCGACGTGGCCATTCAGGCCGCCATCGGCTCCAAAATCATTGCCCGTACCACGGTCAAGGCGCTGCGTAAAAATGTCATCGCCAAATGCTATGGCGGCGACGTGTCACGCAAACGCAAACTGCTGGATCGGCAGAAAGAAGGCAAGAAGCGCATGAAACAGATCGGTACGGTGGAAATTCCCCAGGAAGCCTTCATGGCCGTGCTGGGCATGGCAAGAAAGAAATGATGTTTCGCGCAGAGAACGCTGAGAGCGCCAGGAAAGAAAACATTTACATTATTTTTACTTTGCGTCCCTGGCGTTCTTTGCGCGAGCTTTTTTGAGGTTCTTTGATGACTGACATTGACGTTGATTTCGCAGTAATCCTGAGCCTGCTCACGGCGGTCACCGGAGTCGTGTGGGCCCTGGACAAAGTCTGGCTGGGGCCGGCGCGTCGTGCGCTCCAGACGTCCGGGCAGCCGGACAAACCCAACAGTGCAATCGAGTTCTGCCGCTCGTTCTTCCCGGTCATTCTGCTGGTGTGGCTGCTGCGTTCGTTTCTGGCCGAACCGTTTCGCATTCCGTCCGGTTCCATGATCCCGACGCTGCTGGTTGGCGATTTCATCCTGGTCAACAAGTTTGCCTACGGCCTGCGGGATCCGGTCTTCCACAAAACCCTGGTGCCTCTGGGTGCGCCCCGGCGCGGCGACGTGGCGGTATTCCGTTTCCCGCTCGATCCCAGCAAGGACTTCATCAAACGGATCATCGGTCTGCCGGGAGACCGTGTTGCCTACCGCAGCAAACAGCTCCAGCTTAACGGTGAGCCGATCCCGCTTGAAGCGGACGGCGTCTACGCGGCACTCGGTTCCCTGCGCGGCGTGATGTACCGTTTCCGCGAAAACCTGGGGCCTGTGCAGCACCCGGTCCTTGTGGATCCGGCGCGCCCGGCCGATGACTTTGAATTCGAGGTGCCCGCCGGCCAGTATTTCGTGATGGGCGACAACCGCGACGGCAGCGACGACAGCCGGCGCTGGGGCACGGTGCCCGAGCGCAATCTGGTCGGCCGTGCTTTCTTCATCTGGATGAGCTGGGACGGCAGCCGCCTGCGTCCGCACTGGTCGCGCATTGGCCTGCACATTGACTAGCGTGGCGGGGTCTGCTCAAAATCCCCCACCCCCGATGAACACGCTCCTGAGGAACAGACGCATGCAATATCCAAGTCAACAACGCGGTCTCGGCTTGTGGGGCTGGATTTTTGTGCTCGGGGTGATCGGGGGCGTGACGCTCGTCGCGCTCCGGCTCGTCCCGTTCTATTTCAACGAACTGGCCATCATGAAATCGGTGCGCACCGTGGCGCAGAATCCCGGCAACAGCCAGCTGTCGGCGCAGGAGCTGCGCAAGATCCTCCAGAAACACTGGTCCATTGAGGGCATCACCACCCTCCGGGTTGACGAGATCCGGGTCGCCTCGACCGCCAACGGCCGTGTTGTGAGTTACGACTACGAGGTGCGCGCGCCTCTGCTCTACAACCTCTCCATCGTGGCGCACTTCCAGAACGAGTTTCTCCTGAAGGGCGGTGGTCCCGCGGAGTGACTTTCCGCGAGGGGCTGGAGCCGGTTGCGCAACGTCTGGGATACACGTTCCGTGATCCCGCGCTGCTGGCGCAGGCCCTGACCCACCGTTCCGCGTCCGCTGTCAACAACGAGCGCCTGGAGTTTCTCGGCGATGCCGTGATCAATCTCGTGATCGGAGAGGCGCTGTTTCACGCTCGGCCCGATGCAGAAGAGGGCGATCTGTCACGCCTGCGGGCCAGCCTGGTGTGCGAGACCGCGCTGGCCGGTCTGGCCGAGCGCTTGCAGTTGGGGGACGCCCTGATCATGGGCAGTGGCGAGATGAAGAGCGGCGGCTTTCGTCGCCACTCGATTCTGGCCGACGCGCTGGAAGCAGTGCTGGGCGCGGTTTATCTGGACGGCGGGTTTGCACCCGCGATGGACGTGGGGCGGCGTCTGTTCGAAGAGCGGCTGGCGCAGCTGCCCGACGCGGCACAACTGAAAGATGCCAAAACGCGCCTCCAGGAATTCCTGCAGGCGCACGGTCGGCCCTGTCCGGTTTACGAACTGCAGGCCTCCGCGGGACCGGCCCACCGACAGCGGTTTACCCTCCGGTGCCATCTGTCCGACGGTGACGAGGAGACGCAGGGGCAGGGTGTCAGCCGCAAGCAGGCCGAACAGGCCGCCGCCGAGAAAATGCTCAAGCACCTGTTGAGAACGTAAGGAGTGAGACGTGAGGAGTGAGGAGAAAAGACAAAATCGGAGGGCGGATCATTTCCCGTCCCCCGTTTTTAGCATGCGCTGTGGCATGGTGGCGGTTGTGGGCCGGCCCAACGTCGGAAAATCCTCTCTGGTGAATGCGTTGGTCGGGCGCAAGGTCAGTATCGTCACGCGCAAACCCCAGACCACCCGGCATTGCATCCAGGGTGTGGTGCACCGCCCCGAAGGTCAGATGGTGCTGGTGGATACGCCGGGCCTGCACCACAAGTCGGAGCATGCGCTCAACCGTTATCTCAACGACACGGCCGCGGCCGGCCTGCGTGGCGCAGACCTGGTTCTGTTCGTGGTGGAAGCCGGCGTCTGGAAAGCCGAGGACGAATCGGTGCTGCGGCGGCTGGCCGCCGTGGCCGCGCCGGTGGCGCTCGTCATCAACAAGGTAGACCGGCTTTCGGATCGAAAACGGCTGCTGCCGGAGATTAAAGCCCACGCACAGCGTCGTGATTATGCGTTCATCCTTCCAGCCTCGGCCGTCAAGCGCGACAACCTGGAAGCCCTGTTGCGAGAGCTTTTCCCGCGTTTGCCCGAAGGCCCGCCGCTGTATCCCGAGGACCGGGTCGAGGGATACGATCCGTCCTTCGCGCTGGCCGAACTGGTACGCGAGAAATTGATGCAGCGTCTGCGCCAGGAACTGCCTTACGCGCTGACCGTGCAGATCGAGCATCTCAAACGCGAAGAAAAAATCACGCGGATTGAGGCGGTGATCTGGGTGGAGCGTGAAAGCCAGAAGGCCATCGTTATCGGTCAGAAGGGACAGGGGCTCAAAGAAGTGGGCAGCGCCGCCCGCCGTGAAATGGAACGGCGGCTGGGACGACCGGTATTCCTCAAACTCTGGGTGCGCTGCGCGGAGGACTGGACCGACGACCCGCAGGCCCTGAAGCGTTTTGGATACTCTGCTCCATGAAGCGTGTGCAGCTGGAGCCGGCCTGGTTGCTGAGTCAGCGGCCCTACCTGGAAACCGCCGCATTGCTGGAAGTATTTACCGTCAACCATGGCCGCGTCGGACTGGTGGCCCGCAACGTGCGGACCGCAACGTCGAAACGGCGCGGCGTGTTGCAGCCGTTCCGGAATCTGTTGCTGTCCTGGACCGAGCGTGGCGAACTTGGAACGTTGACGGCCGCCGAAGCCGGGCCTGCGACGATGATCCTGTCGGGTCAGGAAGTGTTTCTGGGCTGGTATCTCAACGAACTGATGTTGCGTCTGCTGGCACGGCACGATGCTTATCCGCGCCTGTACAGGGACTACGCCAGCACACTCGAAGCGCTGTCCGGGCCGCGTGCTCCCGCCGCGCTGAGAATCTTCGAAAAACATCTGCTGATGGAACTGGGGTACGGCCTGCACCTGCCCACCGATCTGGAACCGGAAGCCTGGTATGACTTCGATGTGGAAGCCGGTCCCCACCGGAGGGAGGCCACCGGTCCGCCGGGGTACCGGGGCTCGAGCTTGCTGGCCCTGGCTGAAGAAAAACTGGTGACGGTGGACAGCCTGCGCGACGCCAGACGGCTGCTGCGTACGGCGCTGGCCTCGCATCTGACCGGTCGCGAGCTGCAAACGCCCGGGTTGCTGCGCACAGTGCGCGCTGCAACAGGGGACCGGGGTCGGGAGTCGGGGGTCGGGCAAAAATGAAACACGCTTCTCCGACTCCCGACTCTCGACTCCCGACCCCCATTCGTCTGGGTGTCAACGTGGATCATGTCGCGACCGTGCGCCAGGCGCGCGGCACCGCGTATCCCGATCCGGTGGAAGCCGGCCGCTTGGCGGCGGGGGCGGGTGCCGACAGCCTCACGCTGCACCTGCGCGAAGATCGTCGTCACATCCAGGAACACGACGTGGCGCGCCTGATGAAACAAACCCCGGTGCCGGTCAATCTGGAAATGGCGGCCACGGAACCGATGCTGCGGCTGGCGGCCAAAGCCCGGCCGCCCTGCTGTTGCCTGGTGCCCGAGCGGCGCCGGGAATTGACCACCGAAGGCGGTTTGGACGTTGCGTCCCAGGTTCAGAAAATTACCGCCGCCTGCCGGCGTTTGCGCAACGCCGGCATCACCGTGGCCCTGTTTGTGGATCCCGAACCGCATCAGCTCGCCGCGGCGCGGCAGACCGGTGCGCCGCATCTGGAAATTCACACCGGCCGTTACGCCGATGCCCGCAGCATCACGGCACGCACAGCCGAACTGAAGCGCATCGCGCGGTTCGCACGCGCGGCGCAACAGGCCGGCTTTGAAGTGCACGCCGGCCACGGCCTGAACCTGGATAATGTCGGTCCGATTGCCGCCATTCCGGAAATCGTGGAACTGAACATCGGCCACAGCATCGTCGCGCGGGCGCTCTACCTGGGATTCCCCGCAGCGGTCCGCGAAATGCGCCGCGCCATGACCGCGGCGCGGACCCGTGGCAGGCCCCCATGATTTACGGCGTGGGCGTGGATTTTCTGCGCGTCGGACGGATTGAAAAAATTCACCGGCGGCACGGTGAGCGGCTGGTGCAGCGTCTGTTGCATGGGCGGGAGCGGGCGGCATTCAAAACCGCGCGTCGGCCGGCGCAGTTTCTGGCCAAGTGCTTTGCCGTCAAGGAGGCTTTTGTGAAGGCGCTCGGCACCGGGTTTCGCGGGGTGGCCCACCGGGAGATCGGGGTGATCCGCAATAAACAGGGCCGGCCCGAACTGGTATTCAGTGCTGAACTCCGGCGTCGCTTGAAGACGAACCGAATCAAGGCCGCACACGTGTCGCTGTCGGATGAGGACGGACGAGTCTGTGCAATGGTGGTGCTTGAACGCTAGTGTGGTGTCTCAGAAGTAACGGTTGGCCGTTCATGCTTCGACAGGCTCAGCACGAACGGCCAACGATTTGATTCCGTTCGCCCTGAGCCTGTCGAAGGGTGAACGGAATTTGAATAGTCATTTACGGGACACCACACTAGTCTGAAAATCAACTCTATGAACTACGCAACGCTGGCTCAATTCATCGGCAACACGCCGCTGGTGCAGCTGACCCGACTGCCCGGCCTGGGCGACAACACGCTGCTGGCCAAACTGGAGGGCAACAATCCCGCGGGTTCGGTCAAGGATCGCCCCGCGTACAGCATGATCCGTCACGCCCAGTTGCGCGGTGAACTGAAAGCCGGCGACACGCTGATTGAAGCGACGTCCGGCAACACCGGCATCGCCCTGGCCATGGTGGCGGCGGCGCAGGGCTATCGCATGATCCTGATCATGCCGGAGCACTTGTCCGTCGAACGTCGCGCAGTGATGAGGGCATTTGGCGCCGAGATCATTCTGGTGACGCAGCAGGAAGGGATGGAAGGCGCGCGCGATCTGGCGATGAAACTGCAGGCGGAAGGCAAGGGGCGGGTGCTGGACCAGTTCGCCAATCCGGACAATCCGCGCGCGCATTACGAAGGCACCGGGCCGGAAATATGGCGTGACACCCGGGGCCGGTTGACGCACTTTGTCTCGTCCATGGGAACGACCGGAACCCTCATGGGGTGCTCGCGGTTCTTCAAGGAAAAAAATCCGAAGATCGAAATGATTGGCGTCCAGCCGGACGGCGAATCTTCAATTCCTGGCATCCGCAAGTGGCCGGAAGCTTATCTGCCGAAGATTTTTGATCGTACGCGCGTAGACCGGATCATTGAGGTCAGCGCCAAGGATGCGGAGGACACCACCCGACTGCTGGCCGCCAAAGAGGGCCTGTTTGCGGGTCCGTCGGCGGGCGGTACGATCTGGGCGGCTTTGAAGCTGTGCCGGAGTCTGAAAGCCGCCACGGTGGTGGCCGTCATTCCAGACCGCGGCGACCGCTACATTTCAACCGGAGTGTTCCCGCCGTGAGAACGGGAGACGGGGAACGGTCCGGAGAGCCCATTCTCGTGTTCGACATCGAGACCATTCCGGACCTCGAGGGCGGGCGGAAAATTCTCGGCCTGGAAGGCGTGGACGATGACGGCGTCGCACAGGCGATGGCCAGCCGGCGTTTGCAGGACAAGGGCAACGATTTCCAGCCGTCGCACTTGCACCGGGTGGTGGCGGTGTCGGTGGCACTGCGGCAGGGCGACGGGTTCAGGGTCTGGTCGCTGGGAGAACCGGAATCTTCCGAAGCGGAACTGGTCCGGCGTTTCTTTGAGGGGATCGAAAAGTACAGGCCGACACTGGTTTCGTGGAACGGCAGCGGCTTTGATCTGCCGGTGCTGCATTACCGCGCGCTGAAGTACGGTATTGCCGCGCCGAGGTATTGGGACACCGGTCACTTTGACCGCGAAGCCAAATGGGACAACTACCTCGGTCGTTACCAGTTCCGCCACACCGACCTCATGGACGTGCTGGCGCTCTACAACGGCCGCAACTACGCACCGCTGGATGAAATCGCCCAATTGACAGGCCTGCCCGGCAAGCTGGGCATGGAAGGTTCGCAGGTGTTCGGGGCCTGGCGCGCGGGACGGCTGGCCGAGATCCGCGCCTACTGTGAAACCGACGTGCTGAACACCTATCTGATCTATCTGCGCTTCCGGCTGATGCGTGGCCAGCTGGACTCTGCCGGGTACACCGCCGAACTCGAACGGGTGCGCGCTTTTCTGAAACAGAGTGCCACCCCGCATTGGGAGGCCTTTCAAAAGGCATGGACGGTTGAGCGGCATTAATGGGCATCGAGATCGAGCGGAAATTCCGGGTCAAAAATGAGCACTGGCGCGCGTCCGTGGTCCGCTCGCTGCCGATGCGCCAGGGTTATCTTTCAGATGGATCGGGCCGGGCCTCGGTGCGGGTGCGGCTGGAGGGGGAGCGGGCGGTACTGGGCATCAAGGCGGCCATTGTCGGTCACACGCGCACGGAATACGGCTACGCTATCCCCTCGGGAGACGCCCGCGAAATTCTGGAGCAGTTGTGCGTCGGCGTGCTGGAAAAAATCCGGCACTGGGTGGTTCACGCCGGCAACACCTGGGAGGTGGACGAGTTCACCGGCGCCAACGGCGGCCTGGTCGTTGCAGAAATCGAACTGACACACGCGGATCAGTCTTTGGAACGTCCCGACTGGCTCGGCGAGGAAGTGACCGGCGACCGTCGTTACTACAATCAGCAGCTCGCCTTGCACCCGTATTCAGACTGGCATCGTCCATGAAACGGATTGAGATTGATCTGGCCAAACAGCAGCTGTGCCTGTACGAGGGCCAGAAGCGGCTGCGGGAGTACCCGGTGTCCACGGCCGCCAAGGGAGCGGGAGAGCAAAATGGCAGCGAATGCACGCCGCGCGGTCGGCACAAGATCCGGGCCAAGATCGGACGCGGCGCGCCACCGGGAGCGGTCTTTGCCGGGCGCCGGCCGACCGGCGAAATCTACACGCCGGAACTGGGCGCGCGTTATCCGCAGCGCGACTGGATTCTGACCCGCATCCTGTGGTTGTCCGGTCTGGAGCCGGGAAAAAATCGTCTGCACGATGTGGATACCCTGCGCCGCTACATCTACATTCACGGCACGCCGGACGGTACGCGTCTGGGCGTGCCGGGCTCACGCGGCTGTGTGCGCATGCGCAACGCAGACCTCGTGGAACTGTTTGATCTCGTCCCCGCCGGTACTGAAGTGACGATCAACGAATGAAAAGCATCGGGCCTTTGATGACCGATATCGGTGGCCTTGAACTGGCCGCCGAAGACCGCGAGGCGCTCAAGCACCCGCTGATCGGTGGGGTGATTCTGTTCACGCGCAACTACCGTGACCGCCGGCAGTTGGGAGCCCTGTGCCGGGAACTGAGCGCGCTCAGACAGCCCCGGCTGTTGCTGGCCGTGGATCACGAAGGGGGCCGGGTGCAGCGCTTCCGTGAAGGGTTCACGCGCGTGCCGGCCATGAACACGCTCGGCCGGCGCTATCTCGAAAATCGCCGTCAGGCGCTCGCGGAAGCCCGGCGCTGGGGCCGCTGCATCGGCCGCGAACTGTCCGCCTGCGGCCTCGATCTGAGCTTTGCTCCGGTGCTGGATCGCGACACCGGCAAGAGCGAGGTGATTGGCGACCGTGCCTTTTCTTCCGACGTCACGGCCATTGCGGCACTGGCCCGGGCCTTCTGCCGCGGGCTGGCGGCGGCCGGTCATGCCGCGACCGGTAAACACTTTCCCGGTCATGGCGCGGTCACGGCCGATTCACATCAGGAGTTACCGGTGGACCCGCGGCCCTGGAAGGACATTGCGGCCACCGATCTGGTGCCATTCGCCGCGATGATCCGGGACCGGATCCCCTCGCTGATGCTGGCGCACGTGCGCTACAGCGCCGTGGATGCGGCACCGGCCAGCCTGTCGCGATTCTGGATCCGGAACGTCTTGCGCCGGCGGATGAAATACGATGGCGCGCTGTTCTGCGATGACCTGTCCATGGGTGGCGCTGTGGTTGCGGGTCCCCTGGAAGAGCGCGCGGAGCAGGCCCTCGACGCCGGTTGCGACATGCTGCCGGTATGCAACAACCGTACAGGACTTTTGCAATTGCTCGACGTACTGAAACCCCGTCACCGGCCGGCGGCCACCCGGCGCCTGAAGCGGCTGTACCGGCGGAATTCATGAATCCCATGCTTGAAGAAGCCCGCAAGATCAGAGCCCGGGCCGATTGTCTGCACGATGCGGCCGGCGTGCAGTCGGCGTACGACCGGCTGGCGGCGGCCATCCGCCGGGATTACGAACATCAGAATCCGCTGATTCTGTGCGTGATGATGGGCGGACTGGTGCCGACCGCCGAAATCATCCGGCGCCTCGACTTTGCGTTTGAACTGGATTACCTGCACGCGACGCGTTATCACAGCCAGACCTCCGGCGGCGACCTGGTCTGGAAGGCGCATCCCGCGACGTCACTGCGCGGCCGGCAGGTGCTGGTGATTGACGACATCCTCGACGAAGGTCATACCCTGCTGGCCATTCAACAGGCCTTGCGGGCCCAGGAGCCCGCCAGTCTGAAGACGGCGGTACTCACCGAAAAACGCCATGCCCGTCGCGCGCCGGGCGCGCGCGCGGACTATATCGGCCTCGAAGTGGAGGATCGCTATGTGTTCGGCTGCGGCATGGACTACAAGGGTTATTTCCGGCAGTTGCCGGCGATTTACGCGGTGAATCAATGAACATTGATCATGCCCTCACCCCACCGCCCGCTCCGCGGGCGGTTCCCCCCTCTCCCGCAAGCGGGAGAGGGACATTGGACGCGCCCCGATGGGCGCGATAGCAGTGATTGGCGGTACCGGCATGCAGGATTGGCCGGGCCTGGAGGTCAAGCGCCGGAAAAAAATCCGAACACCGTATGGCGAACCGTCGGCGCCGCTGGTCCACGGCCGCGTGTCCGGCGCGGACGTGATTTTTCTCGCGCGCCACGGCATCGGCCATACGATTCCGCCGCACCGGATCAACTACCGGGCCAATCTGTGGGCGCTGAAGCGTGCCGGTGTGCGGGATGTCATTGCGATCGCGGCGGTGGGCGGAATCGCCCGGAACATGCCGCCGACGGGCGTGGGGATTCCGGAGGATCTGATTGATTACACCTGGGGCCGCGAACACAGTTATGCCGACGGGGTGCGCCGGCCGCTGCAGCACGTGGACTTCAGCGCGCCCTATTCCGAACGGGTGCGGAACGCGCTATTGCAGGGCGCGCGCCGGGCCGGTGTCCGGGTTGCGGCGCGCGGCGTGATGGGTGTCACGCAGGGGCCGCGGCTGGAATCGCCTGCCGAGATCCGCCGGCTGCAGCGCGACGGCTGCACCATGGTCAGCATGACCGGAATGCCTGAGGCCGGGCTGGCCCGCGAGCTGGGCCTGGAGTACGCCGCGCTTGCCGTTTCGGTGAACTGGGCCGCCGGTCTTGGAACCGGCGATATTCACGCGGAGATCGAAACGTGTGTCGTGCGCGGAATGGAGAAAGTCAGGGTCATTCTGGACATGGCCTTGCCGTTCCTGACGGCCGGCGTACAGCACCGGCGGTAGCCAGAAGAGACTCAGAGCGCTTCCAGCGGCCGCCCCTCGGCGATGGCGCGTCCCTGGGCCCAGTCCACGCCAATGCCGCGCAGCGGTTCCAGCAGGTCGAGGCTCTCGACGTTCTCGGCGATGGTCAGCAGGCCCAGATCGTGACCGATGCGGTTGATCGCTTCGACCAGGTCGCGGTCCACGCGGGTTTCCTGCATGGACTGGATGAAATTGCCGTCAATCTTGAGAAAGTGTACCGGCAGATTCTTGAGATACGAGAAGGAGGCCATGCCGGCGCCGAAATCGTCCAGGGAAAACCGTACGCCCGCCTGCGACAGCCGGCGGATGAACTGTACCGCCACCGACAGGCGCGCGATGGCGGCCGTTTCAGTAATTTCGAAACAGATGCGGCGCGGAGCCACGCCCGTTTTCTGCAGTTGCGCCAGCACGAAATCCAGGAAGTTGTCGTTCCCCAGCGACTGTCCGGACAGATTGATGGCATGGATCACCCCGTCGTCGGGCCGTGCCGCCAGGTGCCGAAGGGCGTGTTTCACCACCCAGCGGTCCATGGGCGTGATCAGGTAATAACGCTCCGCGGCCCGGATGAAAGCCGACGGCATGATCAGACGGCCCTGTTCGTTGCGCCAGCGCACCAGCAGCTCGCGGTACACCACGCGCCGGGGATTGTGCAGGTCCACGACGTCCTCGGTGAACAGCACGAAGCGGTTTTGCTCCAGGGAGCGGGTGAAGCGTCCCATCATGATCCATTCGTCATAACGCCGTGTGGTTTCGGAGTCCGCCGAATACACGCGGTCGCGTCCGCCCTCCTTGGCCGTCCGGCAACTCGCGTCGGCTTCGCGCATGATGCGCGCAATGCTGTCGGTGCCGGCGTCCAGCGCGGTGGTGCCGATGCTCACGGTGAGACGATAACTGCGGTCGTCCTGCCGGAAGCGGAAGTAGCGCACGGCCTCCTGAAGGGACTTCAGCACGGCGTTGGTCCCCGCGGGGTCCTGGTCGGTCAGCAACAGGCCGAATTCGTCGCCGCCCAGACGGGCCAGCACGTCGCCTTCACGCAGGCGAGTGCGCAGCACGGCGGCCACTTGGCGCAACATCTGGTCTCCGGAAGGATGGCCGGCCGTATCGTTGATCAGGCGGAACTGATCCAGGTCCAGGAAACACACGCGGTAACGGCTGTTACGGCGTTGGGCATCGGCCAACGCCTGCTGGAGCCGTCGTTCAAACTCTTCGCGGTTGAGCAGGCCGGTGAGTGTATCGTGGCAGGCACGGAAGGCCAGTTCCTCGGTCAGCAGCGTGTAGGCGGTCACGTCTTCGAACAGCAGCACCGCGCCGCCGCTGGCAGGGTCGGGCAGCACCTGCCAGCTGATGGACAGACGGTCGCGGTCGTCGGCGGTCAGTAACACCTCCGCCTGCTCGGAACGCTGTGCCTGCCGTGCCCGCAGGGCAACGAAGATCGGGTGCCGGTCCGGTTCCGCAACGCCGTGCAGCCGGAACACGCGGTCGCAGGGCTGGCCCAGGGCCGACTCGCGCGTCCAGCCGGTCAGGCGCTGGGCGGCCTGGTTGAGATCGGTGATCTGTCCCCGCGCGTCCACGGTTATCACCCCCTCGCTCATCGTCTGCAGGACGAATTCAGGGCAGGGCGCCGTTTTAGGAGGGGACGGATTCACAGAAAATGAGTCACGTTTTAAGAGCAATTTCGTTAAAGTCGGAGGCTGAGCTATGATGCAGGCTCGGCATGAGCATTATGAGGTAGGCGCCGACTGCATGCGACGCATCATCGTTCTCAACGCCAAGGGTGGTTGCGGCAAGACCACGGTCGCCACCAATCTGGCCAGCAACTATGCCGTCCGCGGCTTCAAGACGGCGCTGATTGACTACGATCCCCAGGGCTCCAGCCTGGGCTGGCTCCGGGCCCGTGCGGCCGATGCGCCACCGGTCTACGGAGTGGCGATCCGGGAATCCAGCCGCCTGCCGCTGGCCGGTGTCTGGCAGACGCGCATCCCGCGCGATACCCAGCGTGTGGTCGTGGATACCCCGGCCAGCCTGCGGGTCGTTGACCTGGTAGGACGGTTCAGCGCCCAGGATACTTTGCTGATCCCGATTCAACCTTCGGCCGTGGATATACGCGCCACAGCGGATTTCACCCGCGACCTGCTGTTGATCGCCAAGCTGCGCCCACAGGACCGGCGCCTCGCGATGATCGGCAACCGTACCCGCCGCAATACCGGCGCGTTTCAGTCCCTGCAACGGTTTCTCGACAATCTGAAAATTCCGGTACTGGAACATCTGCGCGACTCGCATAACTACGCCGTGGCGGCGGAACGTGGCCTGGGCGTCTGCGAACTGCCTCCGCCCAATGGGCGCCACGACCATAAGTCCTGGCAGACCATCATGGACTGGATCGAGATGGGTGCCGTGCCGGCCTCTGTAGTGCGCGTGCCCGGGCCGGTTCCGCCGGTGGCAGTGGGACCGGCATTGCCACTGCCGGCGTTTCTAACCAAACCCTGGGGGTCTCACACGACGGAGGAGGTTCCCGTACTGGTGCCCAAGAACCTCAACTGAGAAGTTCTA
>JAKEEJ010000064.1 GCA_022616655.1 Nevskiales bacterium
AAGCATACCGTGCTGATCTGGGGCGATTCATTTGCCGCACACTACGTGCCAGGGCTCGTTAGTAGTACACAGCAAAGCTACAATATCCTTCAATATACGGCGGGTCGTTGCCCACCGGTACTGAACGCAACGATTCCTGGGGCTCCCAACTGTCAAGACTTCAACCAGCATATTGCAGATATCCTTCAGCGATTCCATATTCAAACTGTAGTTATTGCAGCTCGGTGGGAACGTTACTGGGGTACACATGTCAACAAAGCCATGCTCGAGCACACGATTCGATATCTCAAATCCAACAAAATCGCAGTCGTCCTGGTTGGTCAAGGCCCGTCATTTCCATTCAACGATCCTGTCCAGTTTTCTAACAAAACAAGAAGTGGCCACGCAGTGAGTAAGTCGGATCCCAGAATAAACTCGGAACTTCAAGGCATTGCTGGATACGATTCTTTTTTTGATCCCAATGCATATCTCTGTCATGGCGTAGATTGCATGCTGACCAACCATGGCAAGTTTCTGTACTATGACTCCGGTCACTATTCGACCTATGGGAGCAATCTGGTCTCAGGCAATCTTCTGCAAGTTATTTCCTCAGGGGCAGTACGGCATTGAATCTTCTTATTACGTCAATGAAGTGAGTGATTTACTTGAGACGCGCAGAAGCTGATACCACATTGATCGGGGCCCGCAAGTTTCTGATTGTAGACACGATCAGCTGGCGTTCGCACTTAGAAACCTCAATGGAAGTCGCACTAACCGAAAAATCTAGAGGCACCAGCGTCCACTATGTCAATATGCGAGAAATATTGCCACGCGTGGAAGACCACACATGGCTTCCGCACTTCGCCGACGCCAATGCATTTCGGATTTCTCGGGCAAAGAAACTACTTGCTAAAGCTGGCGTGAACGTCTTCACGATAAAACTATCACGCGCCGAACGCGTTAAAGCCCTGACATCCGCAAATGCTCTGCTGCGTAACTGTCCAGACAGAGTATCGCTTGGCGGCTTATGCTACGGAGATTTCACCGACATTGGCTGGGGCGTGTTGAGTTCAGTTATCCAACTAACCCGGACTCCATTTGTGTCAGTACTACGGCATCAAAAAATGATCACGGAGTTTCTAGCGTCATCAATTTTGACGTACGACCTGGTTCGTCGGGAAATCAGGAAACTGGCTCCGGAAGCAGTTGTATTGTTCAATGGACGCTTCGCAACCACCCGTGCCATTCTGAGAGCGGCAGAAAACTGCAGCGTAAAGCCGGTAATTCACGAGCGTGGGTTTGACAAAGATCATTACCGGATTGCCACAGAATCCATTCACGACCCAGATTACGTTCAGAATCGCATCCGTACGTTCTGGAAACCGGAACTGGCACGTGCAGGTCAAGAATTTTTCGAGGGGCGCCGCAAGAAGGTGGAAAAAGCGTGGTTCTCATACACCAAAAGGCAGGTTGTTGGAAAGGTCCCTGACGCTCTTAAAGAAGGAACAAAATGGGTTGTGTTCTTTACAACATCGGAGGATGAATATGTAGCGATTGGAGACAAGTACA
Organism: Nevskiales bacterium; assembly: GCA_022616655.1. Classification (GTDB taxonomy): domain Bacteria; phylum Pseudomonadota; class Gammaproteobacteria; order Nevskiales; family Nevskiaceae; genus JACPFV01. The sequence goes on from JAKEEJ010000064.1 coordinate 1,549, forward strand.
GCAATCCCCATTTCCCAACACAATGCGACGCAATTTTAGCGACTTCCAAAGCGGTTGGGATGATGCCGGGATTCCGATTATGTGTGCGTTTACATCCCCACATCGCACAAAAAAGTCGGGAGCAAATTGCATTCTGGCGGAACTTTAAGATTCCCGGGGCCTTAATCGTCTGGCCTGAAGAAGATTTTGACTCCTATGCAATCATGGAGCGCGCGTACACCGTCTGCACGTACGGCTCAACCATGGGGGTTGAGGCTACTTACTGGGGGAAACCCTCAATGCTGCTCTCGCGTTCGATTTATGACAAGCTTAACGTGTCGTTCAATGCGCGCGGTCTCGCCGATATTCGTAGCTTTCTAGAGGCCCCGAAGGTGCATCCGGTGGAGGGCGCGCTGATGTATGGAGCTTTCTATTCAAGTTTCGGAGTGCCTTTCAAGTACTACAAGGCGCGTGATCTGATGAATGGCGAGATACTTGGCATCGTACTCGATGCACTACCGGTACGACTTTATCGAACCCTGAGAGATTTCAGTCTTTGGAAACCATTCCGCTATTGATGATGCGCTCATCGCAGCAATCCAGATGGGCTGTTGCCAAATCAGCACTTCATTATGATCTGGTTCTCAATGGCGGATTTCCATCATAGAAGGGACTCTAACCATGATGCTGAGTGTCTGTGTTGCGACACGCGGCGATGTCGACAGACTGACCCCATTTTTTGAGAGCGTACGCGCTCTGAAAGTTTCCAGACCATGGGAACTATTGGTTGTCTATAACTCTCCTTCTCCACCGCCTGCGACTGAAATCAAACGCCAGACACAAGGTTTGCCGTTGGTGCTGTTACATGAGTCCCAATCAGGCAAAAGTCGCGCGTTAAACCGTGCAATAACTGTCGCAAGAGGTGACTGGCTCGTTTTTACAGACGACGATGTCCAACATAGAGTTGACTGGCTCGACAAGTTGGTGGCAGCGGCGGAATCATCTCCCTGGGCATCCGTAATCGGCGGGCGCATTCTGTCCAAAGGCAGCGTACCCACATGGATCCGACGCTCGTCCAACCTCCAGGCTCTTCTGCTCTGCGAGCACGATCTTGGAGATCTGCGACAGTGCTATCCCAAAGGACTTTACCCTTATGGGCCCAATATGGCAGTGTCCCGCCGTCAGTTGGAAGCGACAGGTGCACACTGGCCAGAAGGCATGGGCCCCGGAACGCGGCTTCCGGTCGGGGATGAATATGGCTTTTTAGCACAAATCAGCCGGGCCGACGGCACCGACCGCCTGTACGTGGCTGATGCAATCGTGTACCACAACGTACAGCCTCAGTATTTTTTACCGAATGCTGCCATCCGTCGATCATTTCAGTGCGGGTTTGCCGCCGGTAAGTTGAAAGCAAGATTTGGAAGTGTTGAAAATACACCGACAATCCAAAGGGCCTTCACGCGCCTGATGGGACTGCGCAGCTCCTTGGAGCTAGCCTGTGTAACAGCTCGTGCGACCGGGCTTGCATTAGGTCGGTATTTTGGCTCCGGCTTCTAAGGGCGGTTGAACAACCGGACAATGCTACTGAAGAAAGGGGGGACACCGACCTCAGGTATATTAATCTCCAAAGCCTTTCACGAACCTTCGTGTCGCCCATACATCAACGTTGTCGCCGCTTTCTTCATTTTGTAGAAGAGAGGGGCGGCTGTTCAAAAATGACCTTGAGACGTAAAAACGGGTACCATTGTAGGGGCACGTTCTTCGAAACCGGGAGAAGCTGTGGCAACGACTCCGATAACTACGGCAGCACAAGGCGGGGTACCCTTAGGGGGCCTTGCGCGCCGGCTGGTGGCTGATGGGCTGATACCCGAAGATAAAATCAGGGCCGCCCAAGCCAAGGTGCAGAAATCCGGGGGTTCGCTGGTCAGCCATCTGGTTGAGGAAAAACTGGTCACGCCGGCCAAGATCGCGCTGTCCGCCTGCCACGCTTTCGGGGCACCCCTGATTGATGTGGGGGCGGTGGACCTCGACCCGGAAATCGTCAGGCTGGTGGGTGAAAAATTGATGCGCGAACACCGCGTGCTGCCTCTGTTTAAACGCGGCAAGCGGCTGTATCTGGGCATGTCCGACCCCACCAACCTGGCCGGACTGGATGCCATCAAATTTGCCACCAATCTGACCACCGAAGCAATTGTGGTGGAGGATGACAAACTCCTTCGCCTGATAGAGAGCGCCGCCAGTGCCACCCAGACGTCCAGCATCCAGGTGGATGACGCCGATCTTGAAAACATTGACATTACCGAGGGCGGCGAAGGCCCCGAGGTTGACATCGCAACGGCCGCGGACGCGGAAGATGCGCCCATCGTTCGATTCGTCAATAAAATCATGCTGGACGCCATCAACCAGGGGGCATCGGACATTCACTTTGAACCGTACGAAAAGATTTATCGTATCCGCTACCGCAAAGATGGCGAACTGAAGATCGTCGCCACGCCACCGGTACAAATGGGGGGACGGCTGGCCGCCCGCGTCAAGGTCATGTCGAGACTGGACCTGGCCGAGCGCCGCATCCCCCAGGATGGCCGCATTAAACTGAATCTGTCCAAGACCAAGGCGATTGATTTCCGCGTCAGCACCTGTCCGACGCTGTTTGGCGAAAAGATCTGTGCACGTATTCTCGATCCTTCGAGCGCACAGCTGGGCATTGACGCGCTGGGATACGAGCCGGAACAGAAAGATGCCTATATGAAAGCCCTGCAGCAGCCGCAGGGCATGATTCTGGTGACCGGCCCAACCGGTTCCGGAAAAACCGTATCGCTCTACACCGGTTTGAACATCCTCAATACCGAGGATATCAACATCTCCACGGCCGAAGACCCGGCGGAAATCAATCTGCCGGGTGTCAACCAGGTCAATGTGAATCCGAGGGTGGGTCTGACGTTTGCCGCGGCATTGAAAGCCTTCCTGCGCCAGGACCCGGACGTGATCATGGTCGGTGAAATCCGCGACCTGGACACGGCCGAGATTGCACTCAAGGCAGCACAAACCGGCCACATGGTGCTGTCCACCCTGCATACCAATGACGCGCCCCAGACCATTGTCCGTCTGATGAACATGGGTGTTCCAGCCTATAACCTGGCTTCGACCCTGACCCTGATCATCGCGCAACGTCTGGCACGGGGATTGTGCAAGATCTGCAAAAAACCCGTGGAAATTCCCAAGCGCGAATTGATCAAGGAAGGATTTACGGAAGCCGATATCGCGGATCCCAGCTTCAAGCCGATGAAGGCCGTGGGTTGCGATCAGTGTGACCATGGCTACAAGGGACGCACCGGTGTTTACCAGGTCATGCCGTTTTCGGAAGAAATGGGGCGCATCATCATGGAAGGTGGCAACGCCATCCAGATTGCCGAACAGGCGAAGAAGGAGGGCATCAATGATCTGCGCCGGTCGGCCCTGAAAAAAGTGATGGACGGCAAAATTGACCTGCTGCAGGCCAATGCCTGCACCGTGGGCGATTAACGTTCCGCGACGAGGAGACCCGCATGGCTCAAGCCGCCCTGAAAACGCAGAAGAAGTCCCGCACCAAGGAATTTACTTTTGCCTGGGAAGGCACCGACCGGAAGGGAGCACGCATTTCCGGCTCCAGCGTCGGCACCAGCGAGGCTTTGATCAAATCGGAACTGCGCAAACAGGGCATTACTCCGATCCGGGTCAACAAAAGAATCCGCCTCAAGCTGGGAGGGGGGGGGAAAATCACCGGCCAAGACATCGCCATTTTCAGCCGCCAGATGTCCACCATGATGGCGGCCGGCGTACCGCTGGTGCAGGCGCTGGAAATTGTCAGCCGTGGCCATGAGAAGCCGGCCATGGGCGAAATGATCATGGACATCAAGAGCAGCATCGAGGGCGGAAACTCTTTTTCGGAAAGCCTGGGCCGACACCCACTGTACTTCGACGACCTGTTCGTCAACCTGGTCAACGCCGGTGAAAAGTCAGGAGCGCTGGAGACACTGTTGGACAAGATCGCCACCTACAAGGAAAAAACCGAGGCGATCAAGAAAAAAGTCAAAAAAGCCATCACGTATCCGGCCGCCGTGCTGGTGGTCGCGGCGATTGTCACCTCCATCCTTCTGATTTTCGTGGTGCCGCAGTTTGAAGACCTGTTCAAGGGCTTTGGCGCCGATCTGCCGGCCTTTACGCAGCTGGTGGTCAATATGTCACGCGGCCTCAAGTCCAACGGTGTCTTCGTTGCCATGGTCGTCGCCGCTGCAATTGTGGGATTCATTCAGGCGCACAAGCGTTCCTCCAAGCTGCGGGAAAACATGGACCGTCTGATGATGAAACTGCCCGTCATCGGCGACATTCTTTACAAGTCCTCCGTAGCGCGTTTTGCACGGACACTGTCCACCATGTTCGCGGCCGGCGTGCCGCTGGTGGACGCGCTGGACTCGGTGGCCGGCGCCGCTGGCAATATCGTGTTCTACAAGGCGATCATGAGCATCAAGGAGCAGGTGTCCACCGGCCAACAGCTGCAACTCAGCATGGCTCAGACCAATCTGTTCCCGTCCATGGCCGTGCAGATGATTGCCATTGGCGAAGAATCGGGCTCTCTGGACGCCATGGCAGGCAAGGTGGCCGATTTCTACGAGTCGGAAGTAGATGCTCTGGTAGATGCCCTGTCCAGTCTTCTGGAACCCATGATCATGGCCATTCTCGGCGTGTTGATTGGCGGTCTGGTGGTCGCCATGTATCTGCCCATCTTCAAGATGGGTCAGGCTGTCTAAAGTCCGGCATGCCGTGACGTGGCCCCTGCTGTTTCCGGGCCATGTCACACGGCGCATGCACGTATCCGGCGCCCCTCCAGGTATCCATGTCGCTGCTTGACGGACTGAGACACAGCCCGGTGTTTCTGGCATTGGCTACCGGACTGCTGGGGCTTTGCGTCGGCAGCTTTCTCAACGTCGTCGCGTACCGTTTGCCGCAGATGCTGGAACGCCAGTGGCGGCGTGAATGCCGCCATGTATTGGAACTGCCCGATGAACCTGCAGTAGCGCCCCTGTCACTGCTCTGTCCTGGTTCCAGCTGCCCCGCCTGCAAAACCCCTATCCGTCCCTGGCACAACATTCCGGTTTTGAGCTGGCTGTGGCTGCGCGGCCGCTGTGCCACGTGTGGCGCGGGTATCTCCGTGCAATATCCACTCGTGGAAGCACTGACCGGTCTGCTGAGCGTCTGGTGTGTCTGGCGTTTTGGCTGGAGTATCGCCCTGCCCACCGCGCTGCTGTTCACCTGGACGCTGACGGCCCTGGCGGTGATTGACCTGCGCACCCAGTTGCTGCCGGACGATCTGACCCTGCCCCTGCTCTGGGCCGGATTGCTCTTCAGCCTTGCGGGCACCTTCACCACGCCCCAGGCCAGCATTGTCGGCGCAGCGGCCGGCTATCTGAGCCTGTGGTCCGTGTACCACCTGTTCCGTCTGCTGACGGGCAAAGAGGGCATGGGTCACGGCGACTTTAAACTGCTCGCCGCGCTCGGGGCCTGGCTGGGCTGGCAGATGCTGCCTTTGCTCGTGCTGCTGTCCTCGCTGCTGGGCACGGCGGTCGGACTGACACTGATCCTGTTCCGCGGCCACAGTCGCCATGTGCCGATTCCCTTCGGTCCCTATCTGGCCATGGCGGGCTGGATCATGCTGATCTGGGGCCGTGATTTGACTGCGGCCTGGCTGCAGACATTGTAGGACGCGCCCGGTGTTGACCATCGGTCTGACTGGAGGAATTGCCAGCGGCAAATCGCTCGTCGTGAAATCGTTCGTGACACTCGGGGTACCCGTGCTGGACGGAGACATCGCCGCACGTGAAATCACCGCTCCGGGTTCACCCGCGCTTCGGAAGATTGCCAGGCGTTTCGGTACGGAGTACCTGCACGAGGACGGGCGGCTCAACCGCCGCAAACTGCGGGAACGGGTGTTTGCCGATCCCACCGCCCGCAAGGCACTGGAACGCATCACCCACCCCCTGATCCGCGCCCGCCTCATCGCCTGGCGCGATGCCCAGGCTGCGCCCTACTGCGTTCTGGCCGTGCCCCTGTTGATCGAATCGGGTATGGACCGGCTGGTGGACCGGGTATTGGTAATAGACACACCCGTGGCAGTCCAGAAGCGCCGTCTGATGACGCGGGACGGTGTTTCCGGAATTCTGGCCCGGCAGATGCTCGCCGCACAGGCCACACGCAAAAAGCGGCTGGCCTGCGCCGACGATGTGATTCGCAACCACGATTCCCGCGCCGAACTGCGCCGTGCGGTTCACCGGCTGCACGAACGCTATCTGCGGCTGGCACGCACTTCCGGAAAGCGTTCTCCCCGATCCGGGAATCCATGAGGAAATGCCATCCACGCACCCCGTATATTTGCCCCGGCTTCCGGGCCGGGTTCACAATAGTGCGGCGTTTGACTACCTGAACTCTTCTTGAGCGAGCCCGCGCCCGCCGTCGTTTTTGAGCAACCCCTGAACGAACGGGTGCGGACACTTCTGCGCCTGGAGTTCCTGTTCGAGCAATACCAGCACCACCGCCTGGACAGGACCCCCTGGGGCGTGCGGGCCACCCTGCGCACGCTGCTCGACATTCTGACCGTGGTCAGCCGCGGCGATCTGAAAACCGAATTGCTGAAAGAGCTGTCCGCACAACACGTGGCGCTCACCCGGTTGCAACAACGACCCGAGGTCAATCCGGAACGTTTACAGACGGTGCTGGGCGAAATCAACGGCGCCGTCAACGCCATGCAGGTCCTGACGGCGCACACCCCGGCCACCGTGCTGCGCGACAACGAGTTTCTGATTTCACTGTTGCACCGCAGCACCATCCCGGGCGGCGCCAGCGTCTTCGATCTGCCGGGATTCCACCACTGGCTGTCACAGCCTCACGACCGCATCCGGCGGGACCTGGGAGCCTGGTTTGCCGATCTGGCCCCGTTCGAGCGCGCCATCAAACTCTTCCTGCACCTGTTGCGCAACAGTGCCGAGCCCGCGCAGGAACTCGCCAGGGGCGGGATGTTTGTGTACACCCCGCATGCCGATTACGAATTGGTGCGCGTGCACGTACCCGACGGTGCGGACCTCTACCCGGAAATCAGCGCGGGGCGGCACCGCTTCACGGTCCGTTTCATGACCCAGCACGACGTCAACACGCGGTCTACGCAGGTCACGACCGATGTCCCCTTCCAACTGCAGTGTTGCAGCCTATGAACGCGACGTGCCCCCACTGCGACAGGCCGATGGCCGCAGATGACGGCAATCCCTGGAGGCCATTCTGCTCGGAACGTTGCAAGCTGGCCGATCTGGGCCGATGGTTTTCCGGCCGCTATACCATTCCAGCAGACGGATCGGCCGAACACGAAGAACACCCTGCGGCACCACCCGGAAAACCCGCAGATCGCAAAAATCAGGACCAGTAGGCTGCAATACCCGCCACTCCCTGAGCGCCTCGAATCCAGGCCTCGCCCAACCCGTCAGGACCCAGGCCCCCTATCGCATAAACCGGCAGGTTCTGCTCCAGAACCAGTCCGGAAAATCCCTCCCATCCCAGGGGCGCCTGGTCCGGGTGACTGTCCGTCGCGCACACCGGTCCCAGCACTGCGAAATCGCAGCCCAGCTCCCGACTGCATTTGAACTCGGCGTGTGTGTGACACGACCCTCCCATCCAGACCTGCGCCGGCACCGGACGGTCTCGGAGCCGGGCAAGCACCGCCGAGCTCGCATGCCACCCCGCCGCACCGATCTGCAACACCATTTCGGGATCGCGATCCAGAATGAGCTGCAACGCCCGTTCTTTGCAAATCGGCAGAAGGTCCAGCGCCAGACGCGCATAGTCGGCAAGAGACAAGCCTGGGAGGCGCAAACGCAGCAAAGCACCCGACGGCAGCTTCGAAAGGCCCTCGCGCAATACCGCCTCTGGAATGTCGGGTGGCGTGAACACGTAGTGCACCGGCAGGTTCAGGGCACGGACAATCGGTACATCGGCGGCCAGCAGATCCCAGCCACCGAGCTCTCCCGGCGCCACCCAGGCCAGGGCCTGCCCCTCGTGCGCCACGGGCACACCGTCGAAAGCATCAATTCGCCAGGCGTTGAGCACCACGGTACGGTCACGGTAGGCATGTCGTACCCGGATCAAGGGCCGCAGGGCACGGACTGAAATTCCAAGTTCTTCCCGAAGCTCCCGGTGTAAGGCCTGTTCCACCGTTTCCCCGGACTCGATTTTTCCGCCTGGAAACTCCCACTTGCCGGCTGCGATTTTTCCGGGCGGACGCTGACAGATCAGTACCTCACCGCTCCGATTCACCAGGCACCCGGCCGCAACGTGGATCACCGGCCTGCCCCCTCCCATTCCCTCCCCCGCTTGCGGGAGAGGGCCAGGGTGGGGGCATCTCACGTTCTGTATTCCGCGTTGATTTTGACGTAGTCGTAGCTGAGATCGCAGGTCCAGATCGTGGCCGCGGCATCCCCGCGATGAAGGTCAATGGTGATGGTGTACTCCGGCTTTGCCAGAACCGCCGTGCCCATTTCTTCGCGGTATGAAGGATGCGGCTCTCCCCGCTCCAGGACTTTCACACCCTCCAGGGCCAGGCTGACATCGCCCGGCGTCAACCCGGGCACACCGGCCTTGCCGACGGCCATGACCAGCCGCCCCCAGTTGGCATCCCCTGCAAACAGCGCCGTCTTGACCAGCGGCGAATGCGCAACGGCATAGGCCACCTGCCGCGCTTCTTTCACGTCCAGGGCGTGGATGACTTTGAGCGTGACAAAGCGCGTGGCGCCTTCGCCGTCGCGCACGACGGCCTGCGCCAGTTCCACACAGACTTCGGTCACGGCGGCCGCGATGGACGGGTAATCCGGATGAGTCGGGCCTATATTCTGCGTTCCAATCTGGCCCGTGGCGAAGAGCACCGCGGAATCATTGGTGGAGGTGTCGCCGTCCACCGTGACACAGTTGAACGAAACCGCCGTCGCGGTATGCAGACACTGCCGGACCGCTTCCGGGGTCAGGCGCGCATCGGTTCCGATAAAGGCCAGCAGGGTGGCCATGTCCGGGCACAACATGCCGACACCCTTGGCGATGCCAGTCACGCTGATCTCCCCTTCTGAAGTCAGCACACGCCGCGAGCTGCCCTTGGGCACGGTGTCGGTGGTCATGATGGCGCGTGCCGCCTCCTGCCAGCCGTCAGCGTGCAATCCCGCCAGCGCGTGCGGCAGGGCGGCCGCCATGCGCTCCACCGGCAGCCGCTGGCCAATCACCCCGGTTGAGAACGGCAGAACCGCCTCGGCCGCGCACCCCATGGCATGGGCCAGCACCGCCGTCAGAGCCCGGGCATCATGCAGGCCGGTTTCGCCGGTGGCGGCGTTGGCATTCCCCGCATTGACCAGCAGCGCATGGATGGACACCGCGCCGGTCAGGCGCGTACGGCAGAGTTGTACCGGGGCCGCGGCAAACGCGTTCTGGGTAAACACCCCGGCCACTTTCGAACCGGCGGCCAGTTCGATAACCAACAGGTCGTTTCTGCCCGGTTTCTTGATGGCCGCCTCGGCCACGCCCAGGCGGACGCCTTTTACGGGGTAAAGATGTACTGGAGCTGTGAGATTGACCGCCATTGAAATCCGGCGTGCTGTGGGCAATGTCGATTAAGCGCAAGCAATCCGGCCTCCTCTGTACGCGTATCCTCTCACGCCGGATGGCTCACGTCAGCCGGTGCTTCACGCCAGCCGGCCGTGGCACTGCTTGTATTTTTTGCCCGACCCGCAGGGACAGGGTTGATTGCGTCC